>NZ_JAGYFZ010000004.1:0-118329 GCF_019946675.1 Pseudomonas sp. BF-B-15 | reverse complement strand
TCGTTGATCGGTTTGCTGATCACGCCGGTGTTCTCGCGAATCACCAAGTTTTTCCCGCCGCTGGTGACGGGCATCGTGATCACCACCATCGGCCTGACGCTGATGCCGGTGGCCGCGCGCTGGGCCATGGGTGGCAACAGCCATGCGCCGGATTTCGGCAGCATGGCGAACATCGGCCTGGCAGCGGTAACGCTGGTGCTGGTGTTGTTGCTGAGCAAGATCGGCAGCGCGACCATCTCCCGGTTGTCGATTCTGCTGGCCATGGTCATCGGCACGCTCATCGCGGTATTCCTTGGCATGGCGGACTTCTCGTCCGTTGCCCAGGGCCCGATGTTCGGCTTCCCCACGCCATTCCACTTCGGCATGCCGACCTTCCACTTCGCTGCGATCCTGTCGATGTGCATCGTGGTCATGGTGACGCTGGTCGAAACCTCGGCGGACATCCTCGCGGTCGGTGAAATCATCGACACCAAAGTCGACTCCAAGCGTCTGGGCAACGGTCTGCGCGCCGACATGCTGTCGAGCATGATCGCGCCGATCTTCGGTTCTTTCACCCAGAGTGCGTTCGCCCAGAACGTCGGGCTGGTGGCGGTGACCGGGATCAAGAGCCGTTACGTGGTGGCTACCGGCGGCTTGTTTCTGGTGATCCTCGGCCTGCTGCCCTTCATGGGGCGGGTTATCGCCGCGGTACCGACCTCCGTGCTCGGCGGCGCCGGGATCGTGCTGTTCGGCACCGTGGCGGCCAGCGGAATTCGCACGCTGTCCAAGGTCGACTACCGCAACAACGTCAATCTGATCATCGTCGCCACGTCCATCGGTTTCGGCATGATCCCCATTGCTGCGCCGAACTTTTACGACCACTTCCCAAGCTGGTTCGCCACGATCTTCCACTCGGGCATCAGCTCCTCGGCAATCATGGCCATCGTGCTGAACCTGGCCTTCAACCACCTCACTGCCGGCAACTCGGATCAGCAGTCGGTGTTTGCTGCCGGTACTGAGCGAGTCCTGCGCTATCAGGATCTGGCAGCGCTGCGCGAAGGGGATTACTTCAGCGAAGGCAAGTTGCATGACTGCGACGGGAAGGAGATCCCGGTGATAGAGACGGATCATGGGCATGGCGAGCCGAAGGCGGTGCATGTCAAAAGCAGTGAACATGTCTGAATAAAAAAGGCGCCCCCAGGGGCGCCTTTTTACATGACATGACCCCGTACTGTAGGAGCCGGCTTGCCGGCGATGGCGGCCTTAAGAACGATGCATTCTTCAAGGCCCTCATCGCCGGCAAGCCAGCTCCTACAGGTCTTAAGTCACCTTTTCCAACGCCCACAAAAAAGCCCCTGAACCTTTCGATTCAGGGGCTTTTCTATCTTGCTGTCTGGCTCCACGACCTGGACTCGAACCAGGGACCCAGTGATTAACAGTCACTTGCTCTACCAACTGAGCTATCGCGGAATGGCGTGTATGTTACTGATTCAAAAAGAGAAGTCAAGCACCTGTTGGCAATTTGAGCGATTCGTCGGGACGGACGGCGGTTTATCGGCGATTGGCGGTTACCAGAATCGCACCAGAGGTCTACCATGGCCGCCCGGAAGTGGTGACACGCGCTGCCGGCCATTCGCCGAAAAGGTACGCGCCATGAATCACCCAACCCTCACACTTCGCCACAACGAGGTGTTCGCATGAGCATCGCTCAGATCAGCCTGCCCAAAGGGGTCGGTCCGCACGCCGAAAAATTGTTCGACGCAATCACTCAGGCCAGCACCGCTGACGAATTGAATCGCGCTGGCGGCAAGGCCGAAGGTTTTGTCCTGGGCCTGGAAAGTACCAAGGCCATCAAAAGCCAGGTCGCCGAGTCGCTGTACGTCGCTTATGACGATGCAGCCAGCCAACGCGCGACCGAACTGGCTTAACCGCCGAACGTAATGGTGGCGAGCATCAGTTTGGCGTACAGCAGTGTCGCGCCCAGTTGAACCAGCCACAGCGCCAGGCCGCCAAGAAAGACCCCCGCAGCCACTTGCAGCACCAGGTTGTTGCCGCGTTTGGCCGGGGTGCGGGGGATGAAGTCATTCAGGTCATCCAGGTCATCGCGCTCAGCGCGCAGGTCATCGTTTTTCATGTGGGTTCTCAAGAATTCTCAGGTGTACACAACCTGTGGGAGCGAGCCTGCTCGCGATGATGGCAGCTGATTCAACACATCAGCGACTAAACTGACGCCATCGCGAGCAGGCTCGCTCCCACATTTGATATGTGTGCAGTCTAGAGGGCTTGGTTGGCGGGTTGAGAATTATCTGCGGTCAATAAAAAACGGGAAGCCCAAGGGCTTCCCGTTTTTTGTATCACCGCACGACTCAGATCACCGCAACGATGGCCTTGGTCACCACGTCGATGTTGCTCTGGTTCAACGCCGCCACGCAGATGCGACCGGTGTCCAGGGCGTAGATGCCGAACTCGCTGCGCAGACGGGTCACTTGCTCAACCGTCAGGCCGGAGTAGGAGAACATGCCGCGCTGACGACCGACAAAGCTGAAATCGCGCTGAGGAGCCTGTTTCGCCAGCAGGTCAACCATCTGGGTGCGCATGCCGCGAATCCGCAGGCGCATTTCGGCCAGTTCTTCTTCCCACTGGGCGCGCAGTTCCGGGCTGTTCAATACAGCGGCAACGATGCTTGCACCGTGGGTCGGCGGGTTGGAGTAGTTGGTGCGGATCACGCGTTTGACCTGCGACAGCACGCGCGCGCTTTCTTCTTTCGATTCGCTGACGATCGACAGGGCGCCAACGCGCTCGCCGTAAAGCGAGAACGATTTGGAGAACGAGCTGGAGACGAAGAAAGTCAGGCCCGACTCAGCGAACAGACGCACGGCTGCGGCGTCTTCGTCGATGCCATCGCCAAAGCCCTGGTAGGCCATGTCGAGGAACGGCACGTGACCTTTGGCTTTCACCACCTCCAGAACGTTTTTCCAGTCCGCCGGGCTCAGGTCAACACCGGTCGGGTTGTGGCAGCAGGCGTGCAGCACGACGATCGAGCCGGACGGCAGGGCGTTCAGGTCTTCCAGCAGGCCGGTACGGTTAACGTCGTGGGTCGCGGCGTCGTAGTAACGATAGTTCTGCACCGGGAAACCAGCGGTTTCGAACAGCGCGCGGTGGTTTTCCCAGCTCGGGTCGCTGATCGCCACGACGGCGTTCGGCAGCAGTTGCTTGAGGAAGTCGGCACCGATTTTCAGCGCGCCAGTACCGCCAACGGCCTGAGTGGTGATGACGCGGCCAGCAGCGATCAGCGGCGAGTCATTGCCAAACAGCAGTTTTTGCACGGCCTGGTCGTAGGCAGCGATGCCGTCGATCGGCAAGTAGCCACGGGAAGCGTGTTGAGCGACGCGAATCGTCTCGGCTTCGACAACGGCGCGCAGGAGTGGAATTCGCCCCTCCTCGTTGCAGTAAACACCGACCCCCAGGTTGACCTTGTTGGTACGGGTATCGGCGTTGAATGCTTCGTTGAGGCCCAGGATTGGATCGCGTGGTGCCATTTCGACAGCGGAGAACAGGCTCATTTTTGCGGCGGCTCTGAATGGAGTGTGGAGGGACGTGTCGCGCTCCAGCCGAATGCACTAGAGCGGTGCACAAACGGGGAGCTAGTATAGAGGTCATCCGCGATTGATGGCGACAGTCGATTCGGCTTTTACCGTAAGTTTTTCCGATTATTTTTCGACCGTTAGTCGATTGATCGCGTCAGAGGCTTCAAGGGATGTAGGACGTTTGCCTTGAAAGAGAGGGCAATCGACTCCACATTGAGCACAATCCAGTTTTTTCCTCGGGCGACGTCGGTCGTTTGCGGTCTTTCTCGTTCCTGTCCGGTTTGACCGCGTACGGGTGAACCCAGAGGTATTTCATGTCTGAATTCCAGCTAGTCACCCGCTTCGAGCCCGCCGGCGACCAGCCGGAAGCCATCCGCCTGATGGTCGAGGGCATCGAAGCCGGGCTGGCGCACCAGACGTTGCTTGGTGTGACCGGTTCGGGCAAGACGTTCAGCATCGCCAATGTCATCGCCCAGGTTCAGCGCCCGACGCTGGTACTGGCGCCAAACAAGACCCTGGCCGCGCAGTTGTACGGCGAATTCAAGGCGTTTTTCCCGAACAACGCTGTCGAGTATTTCGTTTCTTACTACGACTACTACCAGCCTGAAGCGTATGTGCCTTCCTCGGACACCTTCATCGAGAAAGACGCCTCGATCAACGATCACATCGAGCAAATGCGACTTTCGGCGACCAAGGCGCTGCTGGAGCGCAAGGACGCGATCATCGTCACCACGGTGTCGTGCATCTACGGTTTGGGCAGTCCGGAAACCTATTTGAAAATGGTGTTGCACGTGGATCGTGGCGACAAGCTCGATCAGCGCGCCTTGCTGCGTCGTCTCGCCGATCTGCAATACACCCGCAACGACATGGATTTCGCCCGTGCGACCTTCCGCGTGCGCGGTGATGTGATCGATATCCACCCGGCTGAATCCGATTTCGAAGCGATCCGTATCGAGCTGTTCGACGACGAAGTCGAGAGCCTGTCGGCCTTCGATCCGCTGACGGGGGAGGTGATTCGCAAGCTGCCGCGTTTCACCTTCTACCCGAAAAGCCACTACGTGACGCCGCGAGAAACCCTGCTCGATGCCATGGAGGGGATCAAGGTCGAATTGCAGGAGCGCCTGGAATACCTGCGTTCCAACAACAAACTGGTGGAAGCGCAGCGCCTCGAACAACGTACCCGTTTCGACCTGGAGATGATTCTCGAACTGGGCTACTGCAACGGCATCGAAAACTATTCCCGCTACCTCTCGGGTCGCGATCCAGGTCAAGCGCCGCCGACCTTGTTCGATTACCTGCCGGCCGACGCCTTGCTGGTGATCGACGAATCCCACGTCAGCGTGCCGCAAGTCGGCGCCATGTATAAGGGCGACCGCTCGCGTAAGGAAACGCTGGTGGAATACGGCTTCCGCCTGCCGTCAGCGCTGGACAACCGGCCAATGCGCTTCGACGAGTTCGAAGGCATCAGCCCGCAAACGATTTTTGTCTCGGCCACGCCGGGCAACTACGAGGCGGAACACGCCGGGCGTGTCATTGATATGGTGGTGCGTCCGACCGGCCTGGTGGACCCGCAAATCGAAATCCGTCCGGCGTTGACTCAGGTCGACGATCTGCTTTCGGAAATCACCAAGCGCGCTGCAGTGGATGAGCGGGTATTGGTCACAACGCTGACCAAGCGCATGGCCGAAGACTTGACCGATTACCTGGCCGACCATGGCGTGCGCGTACGTTATCTGCACTCGGACATCGACACCGTGGAGCGCGTGGAAATCATCCGCGATTTGCGCCTCGGCACCTTCGATGTGCTGGTGGGGATCAACCTGTTGCGTGAAGGCCTGGACATGCCGGAAGTGTCCTTGGTGGCGATTCTCGATGCGGACAAGGAAGGCTTCCTGCGTTCCGAGCGCTCGCTGATCCAGACCATCGGTCGTGCGGCGCGTAACCTCAACGGTCGGGCGATTCTGTATGCGGATCGCATCACCGGTTCCATGGAGCGGGCGATCGGTGAAACCGAGCGTCGTCGCGACAAGCAGATCGCCTTCAACCTGGCCAACGGCATTACGCCGAAGGGTGTGTTCAAGGACGTCGCCGACATCATGGAAGGCGCCACCGTGCCGGGTTCGCGCAGCAAGAAGCGCAAAGGCATGGCCAAGGCTGCCGAGGAAAACGCCAAGTACGAAGCGGAATTGCGTTCGCCGGGGGAAGTCGCCAAGCGGATCAAGGCGCTGGAAGAGAAGATGTACCAGCTGGCTCGCGACCTGGAATTCGAAGCGGCGGCGCAGATGCGCGACGAGATTGCCAAGCTGCGGGAGCGGTTGATCGCGGTTTGAGTGTTGTGGTGACTGGGCTTGCCCGCGAAGAGGCCAGTAAAAGCACCACAAAAACTCAGTGTGCTTCGCCAGCCTTCAATCCCGCCGGCAACTGCTTGGTCAACAACACCGCAATCATGCTGATCCCCAGCGCAATCCCGACAAAGTGAAACGCATCGTTGTAAGCCATGATCGACGCCTGCTGATGCGCAATCTCACTGAGCTTGCCCAGCGCCGCCGCTTCACTGCCTAACCGGTCCGTCAGCGACGCCATGCGCTCGGCGACCTGCGGGTTGCTCGGCACAATCGATTCACGCAAATAATCAAAGTAGGTCTTGGTTCGCGCATCCAGCAACGTGGCGAGGAGGGCGATGCCAATGGCGCCGCCGAGGTTGCGCAGGATGTTGAACAGGCTCGACGCCGAGCCCGCGTCCTGCGGCAGGATATACGCGGTGGCGATCAGCGAGATGGTCACCATGATCAGGGGCTGGCCGAGTGCGCGGATGATCTGGATCTGATTGAACTGCGGCCCGGCGAAATCCGGGTTCAGCACCCCCGAGGAAAAACTCGCCAGGCCGAACAAGCCGAAGCCCAGGGTGCACAGCCATTTCGGCGAGATGACCTTCATCAACTTCGGCACCAGCGGGATCAGGAACAGCTGCGGCACGCCCATCCACATGATCACTTCGCCGATCTGCAGGGCGTTGTAGTTCTGGATCTGCGCCAGGTACAGCGGCAACAGAAAGATCGAACCGTACAACCCGACCCCCATTCCCAGGCTGGAAATACTCGATAAGCCGAAGTTGCGATTGCCCAGGATCCCGAGGTTGATCAGCGGATTGGGTTTGGAAAACTGCACGATCACAAAGGTGATCAGGCTGATCAGCGCGATGCTGCCCAGGGTCACGATCAGGTTTGATTCCAGCCAGTCCTTGCGATGGCCTTCCTCCAGAAAAACCTGCAGGCAGCCAAGGCCGATACCGAGCGTAAGAATCCCCATGTAGTCGGTGCTTTTCAGCAGTTCCCAGTGCGCTCCTTTTTTCTCCAGGCCATACATCAGGCCGGCGATCATGATCAGGCCCGGCGGAATGTTGATGTAGAAGATGTATTCCCAGCCCCAGTTTTCCGTCAGCCAGCCGCCGAGCGTCGGGCCGATGGAGGGCGCGAACGTTGCGGTCATGGCAAACATGGCCATGCCTTTGGCGCGATGGTGTTCGGGAAGCTTGATCAGCGTCAGGGTGAACGCCAGCGGGATCAGCGCGCCGCCGGTGAAGCCTTGCAGCGCGCGGAAAATGATCATGCTTTCCAGGCTCCACGCCATCGAGCAGAGCAGGGACGAGGCAAGAAATCCAAGCGAAACCCACACCGCCAGACGGCGTGCGGACAGCAGCTGCACCAGCCACGCCGTGAGCGGAATCATGATGATTTCCGCGACCAGGTACGACGTGGAAATCCATGAGCCTTCTTCCAGCGTCGCCGACAGCGCGCCCTGAATGTCCTTGAGCGACGAGTTGGTGATCTGGATATCGAGCACCGCCATGAAGGCGCCGAGCATCACGCTCATCACGGCGATCCAGTCCCGCCGGGTCGGTTCGCCGGCCGGGCGGATCAGTTGATCACCGGCCATCGTCAGGGGTGTCTTTGATGTTCACTTTGGCGGTGACCGACATGCCCGGACGAATCTTGCCGTGCAGCGGGTTGTCCGCGGCGAAGGTCAGTTTTACCGGAATCCGTTGTACGACTTTGGTGAAGTTGCCCGTGGCATTGTCTGGCGGCAGCAGGCTGAACTGTGCGCCCGAGGCGGCGAACAGGCTGTCGACCCGCGCTTCGATTGGCGTGTCGCCGTAGGCGTCGAAGGTCAGTTCGGCTTTCTGGCCGGGCTGCATGTGGCCGATCTGGGTTTCCTTGAAGTTGGCCTGAATCCAGATGTCCTGATCCGGGACGATCGACAGCAAATAAGCGCCGGCCTGCACGTATTGGCCTTCGCGGGCGGCACGCTGGCCGATCATGCCGCTGATGGGTGCGTGGATTTCACTGCGGGTCAGGTTCAATTCAGCCTGGGCCAGATCGGTCTTGGCGTTGGCGATCATCGCGTCGAGGCGCTTGATCTCGGCGCTGAGGGAGTTGACTTGCTGGCGCTGACTTTGTGCGTCTGCCTGGGCCTTGGTCACCTGCGAGCGGGCGATGTGGGTATCGGCGGAAAGGGTGGTCACGCGCTCTTCCGACACGTAGCCGGGTTTGCGCAGGGTTTGCGCGCGGGACAGGTCAATCTGCGAGCGACCGAGGCTGGCTTGGCTGGACGCGACTTGCGCCTCACTGGAGGCGATCAGGCTGGCTTGCTGCGTCAGTTTGCTCTGGGCTTGCAGGCGTTCGGCCTGGCGGGTGGCGAGGGCGGCGTTGGCGCGGTCGACAGCGAGGTGGAAGTCATCGCCTTCGAGCTTGATCAGCAACTGGCCCTTTTCGACGTGCTGGTTGTCCTGCACCAGCACCTGATCGATGCGTGCGCCCAGCTGGCTCGACACACGGGTGATCTCGCCCTGGACATAGGCGTTATCGGTGCTTTCATAAAACCGTCCTTTGAAGAACCACTGGGCAAACAAGGCCCCGGCAATCAGCAGGACGATCAGCAGGAAAAAAGACAGGCGACGCTTGAGTTGGGCAGGCATGGGGCAAACTGTAGTCGAGAAATTGTAAGGAAAGTTATCAGCAGGCGAATTTGTCATACAGTCGATAGTGGGTAAATGCCATCGGCTGATAATCCACCATTCATCCCGGCCCAGGCCCGTTGTAGACGCAAACTTGGCTTAAATGCCCTGCTCACTGGAGCCGGGCGGGCAACGCCTGTTACCATTCGCCCTTTGTTTTATCTTCATTTCGAGACTTGCCATGACCACCGTCCGCACGCGCATCGCGCCATCGCCTACCGGGGACCCCCACGTAGGTACCGCTTACATCGCTTTGTTCAACTACTGCTTTGCCAAGCAGCACGGCGGTGAGTTCATCCTGCGGATCGAAGACACCGATCAGTTGCGTTCGACCCGCGAGTCCGAACAGCAGATTTTCGACGCCCTGCGCTGGTTGGGCATCGACTGGAGCGAAGGCCCGGACGTCGGCGGCCCGCACGGTCCTTACCGTCAAAGCGAGCGCGGCGACATCTATCAGAAGTATTGCCAGCAATTGGTCGAGATGGGCCATGCCTTCCCGTGCTTCTGCACCGCTGAAGAGCTGGACCAGATGCGCGCCGAGCAAATGGCTCGCGGCGAAACCCCGCGGTACGACGGTCGTGCACTGCTGCTGTCCAAGGAAGAAGTTGCACGTCGCCTGGCCGCTGGCGAACCGCACGTGATCCGCATGAAAGTGCCGAGCGAAGGCGTGTGCGTGGTGCCGGACATGCTGCGTGGCGACGTCGAGATCCCGTGGGATCGCATGGATATGCAAGTCCTGATGAAGACCGACGGCCTGCCGACGTACTTCCTGGCCAACGTGGTCGATGACCATCTGATGGGCATCACCCACGTGCTGCGTGGCGAAGAATGGCTGCCTTCGGCACCGAAACTGATTCTTCTGTACGAATACTTCGGCTGGGAACAACCGGAGCTGTGCTACATGCCGCTGCTGCGTAACCCGGACAAGAGCAAGCTGTCCAAGCGCAAGAACCCGACCTCGGTGACGTTCTACGAGCGCATGGGCTTCATGCCGGAAGCGATGCTCAACTACCTGGGGCGCATGGGCTGGTCGATGCCGGACGAGCGCGAGAAGTTCTCGCTGCAGGAAATGGTCGACAACTTCGACCTGAGCCGTGTCTCCCTCGGCGGGCCGATTTTCGACATCGAGAAACTGTCGTGGCTCAACGGCCAGTGGTTGCGTGACCTGCCGGTGGAAGAGTTCGCCAGCCGCTTGCAGACCTGGGCGCTGAACCCCGAGTACATGATGAAGATCGCGCCGCACGTGCAGGGCCGCGTTGAAACCTTCAGCCAGGTCGCACCGCTGGCCGGATTCTTCTTCGCCGGTGGCGTGAACCCGGATGCCAAGCTGTTTGAATCGAAGAAATTGTCGGGTGATCAGGTTCGTCAGTTGATGCAGTTGATTCTGTGGAAGCTGGAAAGCCTGCGTCAGTGGGAGAAGGACAGCATCACCGCGACCATTCAAGCGGTGGTCGAGTCCCTGGAATTGAAGCTGCGTGACGCCATGCCGCTGATGTTCGCAGCGATCACTGGCCAGGCGAGTTCGGTGTCGGTGCTGGATGCGATGGAAATCCTCGGCCCGGACCTGACGCGTTTCCGTCTGCGCCAGGCCATCGACCTGCTCGGTGGCGTGTCGAAGAAGGAAAACAAGGAGTGGGAAAAACTCCTGGGCAACATCGCCTGATGAACACCGTCCTGTAGGAGCGTTGCTTGCTCGCGAAGAACGATGACGCGGTGTGCCAGACACACCGAGGCGTCCCGTTCGCCGGCAAGCCTGGCTCCTACAGATCGATGTATACCCCGGATTTACGGGGGGAGGGCGGTAAGTGATTGTTATGTCGGCAAAAAACTTTGGAAATTGTTAAAAATAAATTTGACACGTTTCCGAAGCGCCATTAAGATTCGCCCCGTCCTCAGCGATGAGGGGCTATAGCTCAGCTGGGAGAGCGCTTGCATGGCATGCAAGAGGTCGACGGTTCGATCCCGTCTAGCTCCACCAATTTACACTTCAAGGTCTGGCCACACCGGCCTTGAAGCGATCAACACTCAGCGTTGATCTGTTGTATAGAAGGGTTTGCGTCCCCTTCGTCTAGTGGCCTAGGACACCGCCCTTTCACGGCGGTAACAGGGGTTCGAGTCCCCTAGGGGACGCCAGTTTTACAGAAGCGATGTCGCAAGATGCCGCTCCGCCGCGAGGCGAAAAATCCGGGGCTATAGCTCAGCTGGGAGAGCGCTTGCATGGCATGCAAGAGGTCGACGGTTCGATCCCGTCTAGCTCCACCAATTTTACAGTTCAAGGTCTGGCCACACCGGCCTTGAATCGATCAGCTCTCAGCACTGATCAGTTGTATAGAAGGTTTTGCGTCCCCTTCGTCTAGTGGCCTAGGACACCGCCCTTTCACGGCGGTAACAGGGGTTCGAGTCCCCTAGGGGACGCCACGATTACCCGCTCTGCGGGATTTTATAAGGGTCATTCAATTATTGAATGGCCCTTTTGTTTGTCTGGCGTTTGGCCAAATCCCCCATTTCTCTCAAACTGTTCTTCAGACCAGCGGTCACATCTACGACTTGCGGAAAATTATTATGAGAATAATATTCTAGTCGTAATATTCGGAGGCAACGATGAACGATAAAAAAGCTCAAACCCGCGAACGCATTCTCAAGGCCGCCAGCGCAGCGCTGATTCAGCGTGGCCCGGCCGAACCGAGCGTGGGTGAAGTGATGGGCGCAGCCGGCCTGACGGTTGGCGGCTTCTATGCGCACTTCGAAAGCAAGGACGCGATGATGCTGGAAGCGTTCAAGCAACTGCTCGGTCACCGCCGTAGCTTGATCGCTGACATGGACGCCGAGTTGACCGGTGAAGAGCGTCGCGCGTTGGTGGCGGCGTTTTACCTGTCACGCAAACACCGGGATTCCTCTGAATCCGCGTGCCCGATCCCAGCCTCCGTCGGCGAGCTGGGACGCCTGCCGGACGCATTTCGGGTGGCGTTGAATGAGCATGTGGAAATGATGGTCGCGCAGTTGGCGGCCAGCCCGGAAGACACCGACAAAGCCCTGGCCGACATGGCCTTGATGGTCGGTGGATTGGCTCTGGCGCGGGCGCTGGGGCCGGGAGAGTTGTCTGATCGATTGCTGCGTGCCGCCAAGTCGGCGGTGCAATGACCTGAAGGCAATGGCCTGAGGAGTGAGAGCGATGAGCACGTTAAAGTGGGTTCGTGGCGTTAATGGCACCTTGGGCTGGTTTGCACCGAAACTGGTCGCGAGCAAAATGCGACTGGCGTTCATGACGCCGCGGGATCTGCCGCCGCGTGATTGGGAATTGCCGTTATTGGCGAAATCCGAGCGCATCACACTCCGTTTCGGACTCTCGGCGTTGCGCTGGGGGCAAGGCCCGGCGGTCTTGCTGATGCACGGTTGGGAAGGTCGGCCTACGCAGTTTGCCAGCCTGATCACCGCGCTGGTTGACGCCGGCTACACCGTAGTCGCCCTGGACGGTCCGGCTCACGGTCGCTCGCCGGGCAACGAAGCCAACGTTGTGCTGTTCGCCCGGGCCATGCTTGAGGCCGCCGCCGAGTTGCCGCCGCTGCAGGCGGTCATTGGTCACTCGATGGGCGGTGCCAGCGCCATGCTCGCCGTTCAGTTGGGCCTGCGCACCGAAACCCTGGTGACCATCGGCGCTCCGGCGCGGATTCTAGGGGTTCTGCGCGGTTTCGCCCGCTACGTGCGGCTACCGCCAAAAGCCCGTTCGGCGTTCATTCGCCAAGTCGAAAAAGACGTCGGCATGCGCGCGGCTGCATTGGATGTCTCGCGCTATCAGCTCGACATGCCTGGCCTGATCGTTCATGCCGAAGACGACAACTTCGTCCCGGTCAAGGAATCCCAACTGATCCACGAGGCCTGGTTCGACAGTCGCTTGCTGCGGCTGGAGGAGGGCGGTCATCAACGGGTGCTTGCCGACCCGCGGGTGATTGATGGCGTGTTATCACTGCTGGCCGGTCGCAGCCTGCAATCGCGCCAATCGGCCTGAGCATCCGTTACACTGCCCCGGTCGACATCATTTGACCGGGAGTGGGGCATGGGCTGGGATCGGGCAACGCCATTTATAATTGATCTTGCGGTGGACGCCGAGGACATCGACGGGTTGGGGCACGCGAATAACGCGGTGTACGTGACCTGGCTCGAACGCTGCGCCTGGCGCCACTCGCAGCGGCTCGGCCTCGATCTGGTCGAGTACCGGCGGCTGGATCGGGCGATGGCGGTAGTGCGGCACGAGATCGATTACCTGGCGGCGGCCTATGAAGGCGATGAGTTGCAATTGGCGACCTGGATCGTCGATTGGGACCAGCGCCTGAAAATGACTCGACACTTCCAGCTCAAGCGCCCGAGCGACAACACCACGTTACTGCGCGCGCAAACCACGTTTGTCTGCATTGAGCTGTCCACGGGCAAACCCAAGCGCATGCCGGCGGAGTTCATCGAAGGTTACGGCCCGGCGTTGCAAGTCGCGATTTGAGTGTCTTTGCGGGCCTCTTCGCGGGCAAGCCTCGCTCCTACAGGTTTTGTGTCGTTCGCATAATGGCGGAACGACACAAAACCTGTAGGAGCGAGGCTTGCCCGCGAAGGCGTCCGCACAATCAACACCGCCCGGTCTGACGAAATACCTTCTAACCGCCGAAACCAGTAGACTGCCGCACGTTTTTCGTCGAGTGTGTTTTTCATGCAAATTGCTTTGGCGCCCATGGAGGGGTTGGTCGACAACATCCTGCGGGACGTGCTGACCCGTGTGGGCGGTATCGATTGGTGCGTGACCGAGTTCATCCGGATCAACGACCAACTGCTCACCCCTGCCTATTTCCACAAGTTCGGTCCTGAACTGCTGACAGATGCGCGCACCGCGTCCGGCGTGCCATTGCGCGTGCAGCTGTTGGGTTCCGACCCGGTGTGCCTGGCGGAAAACGCCGCGCTGGCCTGCGAGCTGGGTTCCGAAGTCATCGACCTGAACTTCGGCTGCCCGGCCAAGACCGTCAATAAATCCCGTGGCGGCGCGGTACTGCTCAAAGAGCCCGAGCTGTTGAACCAGATCGTCGAGCATGTCCGTCGCGCCGTCCCGGCGCACATTCCGGTCACCGCGAAAATGCGCCTCGGCTTCGACAGCCCTGACGGTTCGCTGGTCTGCGCCACGGCCCTGGCCGAAGGCGGCGCGGAGCATATCGTGGTGCATGCGCGGACCAAGATGGACGGCTACAAGCCGCCGGCGCATTGGGAGTGGATCCCTCGCGTGCAGGAAGTGGTCAAGGTGCCGGTATTCGCCAATGGTGATATCTGGAGCGTCGAAGACTGGCGCCGCTGCCGCGAAATCAGCGGCGTGGAAGACATCATGCTCGGTCGCGGGCTGGTGTCGCGTCCGGACCTGGCCCGACAGATCGCCGCCGCCCGTGCTGGTGAAGAGGTGGTGGAGATGACCTGGGCCGAACTGCTGCCGCTGATTCAGGACTTCTGGCTGCAAGCCAAAGCCCAGATGACGCCACGCCAATCGCCCGGTCGCCTGAAGCAGTGGCTGGCGATGCTGACCCGCAATTATCCCGAGGCGGTTGAGCTGTTCACCCTGCTTCGCCGTGAAACCGAACTGGATCAGGTTTCGCGTTTGCTGGGGTTGCAGGTAGCCGAAGCGGCCTGAAAAAAATCTCGAAATAATCTCTTGAAATGCAATCAGCGGTCCCTATCTAAGGATTACGCGATGCCGAATTCGGGTCGCGGAGACAAAAAACTTGCTGATTGTTTTCAGGAGATTTGAACCATGACTACTGCATTTTCCCTGGCCCCACTGTTCCGTTCCTCGGTAGGCTTCGACCGTTTCAACGACTTGTTCGAAACCGCCCTGCGCAACGAGCCAGGCAGCACCTATCCACCTTACAACGTGGAAAAACACGGTGACGATCAATACCGCATCGTTGTAGCGGCCGCCGGTTTCCAGGAAGAAGACCTGGACCTGCAAGTCGAGAAAGGTGTGCTGACCATCAGTGGCGGCAAACGCGACGCAACTGAAGGCGTGACCTTCCTGCACCAAGGCATCGCCCAGCGCGCGTTCAAACTGTCGTTCCGCCTGGCCGATCACATCGAGATCAAGGCCGCCGACCTGAGCAACGGTCTGTTGAGCATCGACCTGCTGCGTGTCATTCCGGAAGAGGCGAAAGCCAAACGCATCCCAATCAACGGGACGCAAAAACCCGCTTTGCAGCACTAAGGCGGAGCAATGAAAAAGGGCGCCAATGGCGCCCTTTTTTGTGCCCGCTGTTCTCCTGTAGGAGCAAGCTTGCTCGCGATGGACTTCTGGGCAACGCGTTTATCCAGGCAGTACACGTCATCGTTGACGTCCATCGCGAGCAGGCTCGCTCCTACAGGGTGCGGGTTATTTCAGGAGTTTCTGGAACGCCTCCACCGGCAGCGGCTGGCTGTGCAGATAGCCCTGATAAAAATGGCAGCCCAGTCCCTGCAAAAACTCCAACTGTTCCGGCGTCTCCACCCCTTCGGCAATCACTTTCAACTCCAGGCTGCGGGCCATGGCGACGATGGCGCGGATGATCTCGGCGTCGTTCGGGTCGGTAGTCGCATCGCGAATGAACGACTGGTCGATTTTCAGGGTGTCGACCGGCAATCGCTTGAGGTAAGTCAGCGAGGAATAACCGGTGCCAAAGTCGTCCATAGCGAAGCTGATGCCGAGTTTTTTCAGGCGGCGCATTTTGCTGATGGTGTCTTCCAGATTCTGGATGACGATGCCTTCGGTGATCTCCAGTTTCAGCAGCGAGCAGGGCAGGCCGTGGGTGGCGAGGCTGAGCTCGATGCGCTCGACGAAGTCGTTCTGGCGGAATTGTCGTGGGCTGATGTTCACGCACAGGCTGAAGTCGAGCGGGTCGATCAGGCCCTTGGCGATCAACTGTTTAAAGGCATCGCAGGCTTCGTCGACGATCCAGGTGCCGACTTCCAGAATCAGCCCGCTGTCTTCCAGGACCTTGATGAATTCAGTCGGCGATTGCGCGCCCAATTCCGGATGGTTCCAGCGCACCAGCGCTTCGGCGCCGACGATGCGATTGTCGCGGGCGTCCACCTGCGGCTGGTAATGCACGTCGAATTCTCCCCGGGAAAGGGCCAGGCGCAGGTCGGTTTCCATGCGCAGGCGTTCACTGGCGGCCTTCTGCATGGTGTTGTGATACATCTGGGTGGTGTTGCGTCCCGAGTCCTTGGCCCGATACAGCGCGATGTCGGCGCGTTTGAGCAGGTCGGTCGGGGTCGAACCATGATCGGGAATCAGCGCGATACCGATACTCGGTGTCACTTGCAGGCGCTGGCCGTCGAGGAACATCGGTTCCGACAGCAGTTCGCGCAAGGTGTCCGCCAGTTCGCGGACCTGCTCGCTGACTTCATTGCGCGAACCTTCCAGGCCGCTGAGCAGCACCACGAATTCGTCACCGCCCAGGCGTGCCACGGTGTCTTCCATGCGCACGCTGGCTTCGAGGCGCGCAGTGATGATCTTCAGCACCGTGTCACCCACCGGATGGCCGAGCGAATCGTTGATGTGCTTGAAGTGGTCGAGGTCCAGAAACATCAGGGCGCCGCGCAGGTTGTGGCGTTTGAGCAGGGCGATCTGCTGGCTCAGGCGATCCATCAGCAGTGCGCGGTTGGGCAGGTTGGTCAGCGGGTCGTGGTAGGCCAGGTGGCGGATCTGTGCTTCGGCGTTTTTCAACAGGCTGACGTCCCGCGCGGTCAGCAGCAGGCACGCGGTTTCATTGAGGGTGATCGGTTCTACCGAGACTTCGACGGTCAGCAAGTCGCCATGCTTGTTGCGCCCAAGCATTTCCTGGTGATGCACGCGGCCCTTGATCTGCAGCTCGGCCAGCAGCGCCGAGCGTTGTTTTTCTTCGGCCCAGATGCCGACCTGGTACACCGTGCGGCCGACGACTTCATCGGCGCGGTAGCCGGTCAGGCGGCAGAAACCGTCGTTGACCTCCAGATAGCGCCCGGTGTCGCGTTCGGTGATGGTGATGGCGTCGGGGCTGGAGTGGAAGGCCTTGGCGAACTTCTCCTCGCTGGCCTTGAGCGCCGCTTCCGAACGTTGTTGCTGGGTGATGTCACGCAAAGTGGTAACGATGCACGGCTGGTCGCCGACACTGATCTGGCGGCTGGAAATCACGCAGGTCAGCGACTGGCCGTCCTTGTGCTGGACGATGATGGCGACGTTGTTCAGGCCTTGTTCGCGGATGACTTGTTCGATCCGGCGCAGGCTTTTCGCCGAGGCGTCCCACAGACCGATTTCGTCGGCGCTGCGACCAATCACCTCGGCGGTGCTCCAGCCAAAGGTCTGGGTGAAACTGGAGTTGATCTCGATGAACTGGCCGGTGTCCTGGCGAGTAACGCAGATCGGGTCCGGGCTGACCTGGAACAGGGTGGCAAATTTCTCTTCGGAGGCGACCAGCTTCTGTTCGCGTTCGACCTGATCGGTAATGTCCAGCAAGGTCCCCGCCATGCGTAGCGGTGCGCCGTTTTCATCGCGGTAGAGGCGGGCGCGGCTTTCCAGGTAACGCGAAGTGCCGTCCTCCAGCTGCACGCGGTAGGTCAACTGATAGTTGCCGGCCGGACCTTCGCGCAGGCTGCGATAGGCATCGCGCATGCTGTCGCGCTCCTCGCCGGGCACGCCTTCGAAAAACTCGTCGAAGGATTCATGGAACGGTATGGGGTCCAGTCCGTGCAACTGCGCGGCGCGGGCCGAGCCATACAACATGCCGCTGGGAATGTGCCAGTCCCAGGTGCCGAGCTGCGCCGAGTCCAGCGCCAGATCGAGGCGCTCCTGGCTGTCTTTCAAGGCGAGTTCGGCAGCCTTGCGTTCAGTGGTGTCGAGGAAAGTGCTGAGCAGATAGGGCTGGCCCTCGAGCTCGACTTTTTGCGCGCTGAGAATGCCATCGTGGACCTGGCCATTACTGGCGCGGAACTGCACCTCCATGCTGACCAGCTCACCTTTGGCCTTGGTCGCCTTGACCAGTTTCTCCCGTTGCTCCGGGTGCACCCACAGGCCCAGTTCGAGCGTGGTGCGGCCAATCGCGTTTTGCACCGGCCAGCCGAACAGGCTTTCGAAATACTGGTTGGCTTCGGTGATCAGGCCATCTTCCTGGCGAGTCAGTAGCACCATGTTCGGGCACAGGTGAAACAGCGTCGCGAAGCGTTTTTCCGAGCTGCTCAGCGCCTGTTCGCGCTGACGCTGGTGGGTGATCTCGCGGATCACCCCGATCATGCGTGGTCGCCCGTGTTTGTCCGGCAGCAGGCTGCCGTTGATCTCCAGCCAGTGCAGGCTGCCGTCGGGCCAGCGAATGCGGTGATGCATCGCCTGTTCCAGTGGCGCGCCGGCGATTACCGCGTGGAAGGCACGGAGGGTTTTCGCTCGATCCTCCGGGGGCAACAGGTCGAGGTATTCCAGATCCGCCGGCAACGGTTGCCGGGGGTCGAAGCCGAACAGCGCCTGCGTACCCCGCGACCAACTGATCTGCCCGCGTTCGATGTCCCAGTACCAGGCGCCCAAACGTGCTCCGTTCAGGGCGGCCAGCAGCTGCGGCGCACTCTCCCAGCTCTGCTCGGATCGTTTCGGGTCAAGCGCCTGAATACGTGGCATCGGCGGAATACGGTCAACAGATTTCGGCATTGGCAGGCCTTGGGCTGAATGGGGCGTTAGGCGCAGGTATTTGAGGCTCTATAGGAGTAGCACAAATTAGCCTTGAGTCCCTGGCAGATCGAGTTGTGCATCCAGCAAGGCCATAAAAGCCCGTGCTGCGTTCGACAGCGTCCGTTCGGTGTGCAAGATATAGCCTAGCTGGCGAGTCAGTTGTATGCCGGGCAAAGGTATTCGCGCAACCTGATCGTCAAGCATTGTGCGCGGCAAAACGCTCCAGGCCAGGCCGATCGACACCATCATCTTGATGGTTTCCAGATAATTCGTGCTCATGGCGATGTTCGGCGTCAAGCCTTGGGCTTCGAACAGGCGCCGCACGATATGGTGAGTAAAGGTGTTGCCACCGGGGAACACCGCCGGATGCAGGGCGATGTCCGCCAGGCTGACCGCGCCATTGCTGATCAGTGAATGCTCCGGCGCGGCCACGAAATCCAGCGGGTCGTCCCACACCGGCGTGGCCTTGACCAGGGCATGAGGCTCGGGCGCGAGGGTGATGACGGCCAACTCGGCACGACCGTGGAGGATTTCTTCGTAGGCCACTTCCGAATCGAGGAACTGAATATCCAGCGCCACTTGTGGGTAGCGTCGGGTGAATTCCCTTAACAAGGGCGGCAAACGGTGCAGGCCGATGTGGTGACTGGTGGCCAGCGTCAGGCGGCCGGTCACTTCGCCAGTCAGGTTAGTCAGGGCGCGGCGGGTGTCGTCCAGCACGTTCAGAATCTGATAAGCCCGTGGCAGCAGGGCGCGTCCGGCTTCGGTCAGGCCGACTTCGCGGCCCAGTCGATCAAACAGTCGCACCTTCAATTGCTGCTCCAGCCCGGCGATCCGTTTGCTGATAGCCGGTTGCGTCAGGTGCAGCCGTTCGCCGGCACCGGAGAAGCTTCCTGTCTCGGCAATGGCAATAAAGGCATTAAGGTTGGCCAGGTCCATCGTAGTATTCCAGTTGGTTATCCAAAGCATAAAAAATATGAATTTGAGTTATTTAATGTAACCCCCTAGGATCGACCTCACAAGCCAAAGGGTTATTGAATCTCTCAAGACCCAGGGCATAGAAACACGCTGATGAGGACCGTCTGATGGCCGGCAAAACGCTTTACGACAAGCTTTGGGATTCCCATGAAGTGAAACGGCGCGACGATGGGTCGTCGCTGATCTATATCGACCGCCACATCATCCATGAAGTGACTTCGCCCCAAGCTTTCGAAGGCCTGCGCCTGGCCGGGCGCAAGCCTTGGCGCGTCGACTCGATCATCGCCACGCCGGATCACAACGTACCGACCACTCCGGATCGCAAGGGCGGCATCGAAGCGATTACCGACCAGGTCTCGCGTTTGCAGGTTCAGACCCTCGACGACTACTGCGATGAATATGGCATCACCGAATTCAAAATGAATGACGTGCGCCAGGGCATCGTTCACGTGATCGGTCCGGAGCAGGGCGCAACCTTGCCGGGCATGACCGTGGTCTGCGGCGACTCGCACACCTCGACCCACGGTGCATTTGGCGCCCTGGCCCATGGCATCGGCACTTCCGAGGTCGAGCACGTGTTCGCCACACAGTGCCTGGTCGCCAAGAAAATGAAGAATATGCTGGTGTCGGTCGAAGGCAAACTGCCGTTCGGCGTGACCGCCAAGGACATCGTGCTCGCGGTCATCGGCAAGATCGGCACCGCCGGCGGTAATGGCCACGCCATCGAGTTTGCCGGCAGCGCCATTCGCGACTTGTCTATCGAAGGCCGCATGACCATCTGCAACATGTCCATCGAGGCCGGCGCTCGCGTAGGCCTGGTGGCGGCGGATGAAAAAACCGTGGCGTACGTGAAAGGCCGTCCGTTTGCCCCGAAAGGCGCGGAATGGGACCTCGCTGTCGAAGCCTGGAAAGACCTGGTTTCCGATGCTGATGCGGTGTTCGACACCGTCGTCGAGCTCGACGCCACTCAGATCAAGCCTCAAGTCAGCTGGGGCACTTCGCCCGAGATGGTGTTGGCGGTCGATCAGAACGTGCCGGACCCGGCGAAGGAAATGGACCTGGTCAAACGCGGTTCCATCGAGCGCGCCCTGAAGTACATGGGTTTGACCGCCAATCAGGCGATCACCGACATTCAGCTGGACCGCGTGTTCATTGGCTCCTGCACCAACTCGCGGATCGAAGACCTGCGCGCTGCGGCGGTGATCGCCAAGGGCCGCAAAGTGGCTTCGACCATCAAGCAAGCCATCGTGGTGCCGGGCTCGGGCCTGGTGAAGGCGCAAGCCGAAGCCGAAGGCCTGGACAAGATTTTCCTCGAAGCCGGTTTCGAGTGGCGTGAACCGGGTTGCTCGATGTGCCTGGCGATGAACCCGGACCGTTTGGAGTCGGGCGAGCATTGCGCATCGACCTCCAACCGCAACTTCGAAGGGCGTCAGGGCGCCGGTGGCCGTACGCACCTGGTCAGCCCGGCCATGGCCGCGGCGGCTGCCGTCAACGGTCGTTTCATCGACGTTCGCGAACTGATCTGAGGAACCGCACATGAGAGCTTTTACCCAACACACCGGTTTGGTCGCGCCATTGGATCGTGCCAACGTCGACACCGACCAGATCATTCCGAAGCAGTTCTTGAAGTCGATCAAGCGCACCGGTTTTGGCCCGAACCTGTTTGACGAATGGCGCTACCTGGACGTGGGTTATGCCTACCAGGACAACTCCAAGCGTCCGCTGAACAAGGATTTCGTCCTCAACGCCGAGCGTTACCAGGGCGCCAGCGTCTTGTTGGCCCGCGAGAACTTCGGTTGCGGCTCCAGTCGCGAGCACGCGCCGTGGGCGCTGGAAGAGTACGGTTTCCGCAGCATCATTGCGCCGAGCTATGCCGACATCTTCTACAACAACAGCTTCAAGAACGGCTTGCTGCCGATCATCTTGAGCGACGCTGAAGTGGATGAACTGTTCCAGCAGGTCGAGGCGAATCCTGGCTACGAGTTGAAGATCGACCTGCAAGCCCAGACCGTGACCCGGCCGGACGGCAAGGTCTACAGCTTCGAGCTCGACGAGTTCCGCAAGCATTGCCTGGTCAACGGTCTCGATGACATCGGCCTGACTTTGCAGGATCACGAGGCGATTGCATCGTTTGAAGCCAAGCATCGTGCGAGCCAGCCTTGGTTGTTTCGCGACGCTTGATTTGAAATTGATGTAGTCAGGGCTGGCCTCATCGCGGGCAAGCCTCGCTCCTACAGGTATTGCGCTGTCCTTGTAGGAGCGAGGCTTGCCCGCGAAGAGGCCCGAAAAAACACCCCAAGACTCACCCGAAAAAGGAAGTCCACATGACCAGCACCGCCCAGCACAGCCAGGTAGTCCAAAAGCAATTCGGCGAACAGGCCTCGGCCTACCTGAGCAGCGCCGTCCACGCTCAAGGCACTGAATTTGCGCTGCTACAGGCTGAGCTGGCCGGGCAGGGCGATGCCCGCGTGCTGGACCTCGGTTGCGGCGCCGGTCACGTGAGTTTTCACGTGGCGTCGCTGGTCAAGGAAGTGGTGGCTTACGATCTTTCGCAGCAAATGCTCGATGTGGTCGCCGGTGCTGCCGCTGATCGTGGGTTGGGCAACGTGTCCACGGTCCTGGGTGCCGCCGAGCGGTTGCCATTCGCCGATGGCGAATTCGACTTCGTCTTCAGCCGTTATTCGGCGCACCATTGGAGCGATCTCGGCCTGGCCCTGCGTGAAGTCCGGCGGGTGTTGAAGCCGGGCGGCGTGGCGGCGTTCATCGACGTGTTGTCACCGGGTAGCCCGTTGTTCGACACTTACCTGCAAAGTGTCGAAGTGCTGCGCGACACCAGCCATGTGCGCGATTATTCCGCCGGCGAGTGGCTGCGTCAGGTCAGCGAGGCGGGGTTGCACACTCGCAGCACCACGCGTCAGCGCCTGCGTCTGGAGTACACCAGCTGGGTCGAGCGCATGCGCACACCACAAGTGATGCGCGCCGCGATCCTCGAATTGCAGCAGTCGATGGGTAACGAAGTGCGCGAATATTTTGAGATTGAGGCCGATGGTTCGTTCAGTACCGATGTACTGGTGCTGATGGCAGAACGATAAGCTCGGAAACATAAGCACCGAGCGATAGAATTTTTCCGGGCGTGCCCAAGGGCACACCGACTGATGACATGAGGAAAGCATGAGCAAGCAGATTCTGATTCTCCCAGGTGACGGTATTGGCCCGGAAATCATGGCCGAAGCGGTCAAGGTGCTGGAACTGGCCAACGACAAGTACAACCTGGGCTTCGAACTGAGCCACGACGTGATCGGCGGCGCCGCCATCGACAAGCACGGTGTGCCTCTGGCCGACGAAACCCTGGAGCGTGCTCGCGCCGCCGACGCTGTTTTGCTGGGCGCCGTGGGCGGCCCGAAATGGGACACCATCGAGCGTGACATCCGTCCTGAGCGTGGTCTGCTGAAGATTCGTGCGCAACTGGGCCTGTTTGGCAACCTGCGTCCGGCGATCCTGTACCCGCAACTGGCCGAAGCTTCCAGCCTGAAAGCCGAAATCGTTTCCGGCCTGGACATCCTGATCGTTCGCGAGCTGACCGGCGGCATCTACTTCGGCGCGCCGCGTGGCACCCGCACCCTGGAAAACGGCGAGCGTCAGTCCTACGACACGCTGCCGTACAGCGAAAGCGAAATCCGCCGCATCGCCCGTGTCGGTTTCGACATGGCCATGGTGCGCGGCAAGAAGCTGTGCTCGGTGGACAAGGCCAACGTGTTGGCTTCCAGCCAACTGTGGCGTGAAATCGTCGAAGAAGTGGCCAAGGATTACCCGGAAGTCGAACTGAGCCACATGTACGTCGACAACGCCGCCATGCAACTAGTGCGCGCACCGAAGCAGTTCGACGTGATCGTCACCGACAACATGTTCGGCGATATCCTGTCCGACCAGGCGTCGATGCTCACCGGTTCCATCGGCATGCTGCCGTCGGCATCGCTGGATACCCACAACAAGGGCATGTACGAGCCGTGCCACGGTTCGGCTCCGGACATCGCGGGCAAGGGCATCGCCAACCCGCTGGCGACCATTTTGTCGGTGTCGATGATGTTGCGTTACAGCTTCAACCAGTCGGATGCAGCGGATGCCATCGAGAAGGCCGTGAGCCTGGTGCTGGATCAGGGCCTGCGGACGGGCGACATCTGGTCGACCGGTTGCACTAAAGTCGGTACGCAGGAAATGGGTGACGCAGTAGTCGCCGCGCTGCGGAATCTGTAATCTCTCGGGCCCGCTGCCACTTTCCACTTCGAAAGCAGCGGCCCACTTTTCAAGAAGGTGTAGTTGCGATGAAACGTGTAGGTCTGATCGGTTGGCGCGGTATGGTCGGTTCCGTGCTCATGCAGCGGATGCTGGAAGAGCAGGATTTCGATCTTATCGAGCCGGTGTTTTTCACCACTTCCAATGTCGGTGGCCAAGGCCCGTCCGTGGGTAAGGACATTGCTCCGCTCAAGGACGCTTACAGCATTGAAGAGCTGAAAACCCTCGACGTGATTCTGACCTGCCAGGGTGGCGACTACACCAGCGAAGTCTTCCCGAAGCTGCGCGAAGCCGGCTGGCAGGGTTACTGGATCGACGCCGCTTCCAGCCTGCGTATGCAGGATGACGCGGTCATCGTGCTGGACCCGGTCAACCGCAAGGTCATCGACCAGCAGCTCGACGCGGGCACCAAGAACTACATCGGCGGCAACTGCACCGTCAGCCTGATGCTGATGGGCCTGGGCGGTCTGTTCGAAGCCGGTCTGGTCGAGTGGATGAGCGCCATGACTTATCAGGCAGCCTCCGGTGGCGGCGCGCAGCATATGCGTGAACTGATCAAGCAAATGGGCGTGACCCACGGCGCTGTCGCCGATCAACTGGCCGACCCGGCCAGCGCCATCCTCGACATCGACCGTCGTGTGGCCGAAGCCATGCGCAGCGACGCGTACCCGACCGAGAACTTCGGCGTACCGTTGGCCGGCAGCCTGATCCCGTGGATCGACAAGGAACTGCCGAACGGTCAGAGCCGCGAAGAGTGGAAGGCCCAGGCCGAGACCAACAAGATCCTCGGTCGCTTCAAGAGCCCGATCCCGGTCGATGGCATCTGCGTGCGTGTCGGCGCCATGCGCTGCCACAGCCAGGCACTGACCATCAAGCTGAACAAAGACGTGCCGATCGCCGACATCGAAGGGTTGATCAGCCAGCACAACCCTTGGGTCAAGCTGGTGCCGAACAACCGCGACATCAGCATGCAGGAGCTGAGCCCGACCAAGGTTACCGGCACCCTGAATGTTCCGGTTGGCCGTCTGCGCAAGCTGAACATGGGTTCGCAGTTCGTCGGCGCGTTCACCGTCGGCGACCAGCTGCTGTGGGGCGCGGCCGAGCCGCTGCGTCGCATGCTGCGAATTCTGCTTGAGCGTTGATCGATTGAAGCAATGAAAGAACCCGTGCCCTGAAAGGGGCGCGGGTTTTTTTATGGAAGTTGTGTCGCCAGAAAGGGCCTCTTCGCGGGCAAGCCTCGCTCCTACATGGGGTCGCGCCGCACCTGTAGGAGCGAGGCTTGCCCGCGAAGAGGCCGGTACCGGCACCGCAAATCCCCGGCAGAAATTGCCTGCACACCCTCCACCCGGTAAAGTGCCGCTCCCCCCGTTTCGCCAGAGGTACACCCATGAGCCAGTCCTTTGATATTGCCGTGATCGGCGCCACCGGTACTGTCGGCGAAACGCTCGTGCAGATTCTCGAAGAACGCGACTTTCCGGTCGGTAACCTGCACCTGCTGGCCAGCAGCGAGTCCGCCGGTCATTCGGTGCCGTTTCGCGGCAAGAACGTGCGGGTGCGGGAGGTCGATGAGTTCGACTTCAGCAAAGTACAGCTGGTGTTCTTCGCCGCAGGTCCGGCGGTGACCTTGAGTTTCGCCTCGCGTGCCACGGCGGCCGGTTGCTCGCTGATCGATCTGTCCGGCGCCTTGCCTGCCGATCAGGCGCCGCACGTGGTGCCGGAAGCCAATGCTCAGGTTCTGGCCGGTCTGAAAAAGCCATTCCAGGTCAGCAGCCCAAGCCCGTCGGCCACCACCTTGGCCGTGGTACTCGCACCCTTGCTCGGTCTGCTCGATCTGCAGCGCGTCAATGTGACCGCCAGCCTGGCCGTTTCTGCCCAGGGCCGCGAAGCCGTCACGGAACTGGCCCGGCAAACCGCCGAGCTGCTCAATGTGCGTCCGCTGGAGCCGAGTTTTTTCGATCGGCAGATGGCCTTCAACCTGCTGGCGCAAGTCGGCAAGCCGGATGAAAACGGCCATACGCTGCTGGAAAAGCGTCTGGTGCGTGAGCTGCGTCAGGTCATGGCCTTGCCTTCATTAAAGATTTCCGTCACTTGCATTCAAGCCCCGGTGTTTTTTGGCGATAGCTTTAACGTGACCCTGCAGTCTGCAAGCGCTGTGGACCTGGTAAAAGTCAACGCGGCGCTGGAAGACGCTCCGGGTATCGAGCTGGTGGAAGCCGGCGATTACCCGACGCCGGTCGGCGATGCGGTAGGGCAGGATGTGGTCTACGTCGGTCGGGTTCGCGCTGGAATCGACGACCCGTCGGAACTTAATGTGTGGCTGACGTCAGATAACGTACGCAAAGGCGCGGCGCTCAATGCTGTGCAGGTGGCTGAATTGTTGATAAAAGACCTGCTGTAAAAGATACTTGGCAACAATTTGCAGAATGATTCTGGTCGGGCGTCATGCTCGACCGGATTGCTGAAGGCAAGCCACCCTGCGAGGCTTTCCGGGGCATGAAAGAAATGATCGCGCGCGACGACCCTTCGCCGCCGCGCGCAATGCCTTACGGCAGCGACTATCAACACCTTCTCGCTGGCCGAGGAATGTTCAAACAAAGGATGAGGCTATGGTTCAAGTTCGCAAACTGGTGTTAGCAATAGCGGCCGCCTCGGCGCTGTCCTCCGGTATGGCGCATGCGCTCGGGCTCGGGGAATTGACCCTGAAGTCGTCGCTGAACCAGCCGCTGGTGGCGGAAATCGAATTGCTCGACGTCAAGGAACTCACGGCCGCCGAATTGGTGCCGAGCCTGGCGTCGCCCGAAGATTTCGCCAAGGCCGGTGTCGACCGTCAGGCATTCCTCAATGACCTGAGCTTCACCCCGGTGCTCAACGCCAGTGGCAAAAGCATCTTGCGCGTGACCTCCAGCAAGCCGCTGTCCGAACCGATGGTGAAATTCCTGGTTCAGGTGATGTGGCCCAACGGTCGCCTGCTGCGCGATTACAGCGTGCTGCTCGATCCGTCCAAATTCTCGCCGCAAACCGCTGAAGCGGCTGCGCAGCCGGCGCCGACTCAGACTGTCGCTGCACCGGTGACCGGCGCTACCAAGCCGACCCAATACACCACCACGCCGCGCGATAC
Organism: Pseudomonas sp. BF-B-15; assembly: GCF_019946675.1. Classification (NCBI taxonomy): domain Bacteria; kingdom Pseudomonadati; phylum Pseudomonadota; class Gammaproteobacteria; order Pseudomonadales; family Pseudomonadaceae; genus Pseudomonas; species Pseudomonas sp. BF-B-15. The sequence continues at coordinate 91,675 of NZ_JAGYFZ010000004.1, read as the reverse complement.
CCTCTGGGAAATCGCTGCGAAGGCGCGCAATGGCGGCTCGGTTCAGCAAACCATGCTGGCCATCCAGGCGCTGAACCCGGATGCCTTCATCAACGGCAACATCAACCTGCTGAAAACCGGTCAGGTGCTGCGCCTGCCGGATCAGACGCAAGTCGCCAGCGTGCCGCAACCCAAAGCCATTGCCGAAGTCGCTGCGCAGAACACTGCGTGGCGTCAGGGGCGTCGCTATGTAGCGAAGCCTGGAGCAGGGCAGCAGCAACTCGACGCCACCAAGCGCCCTCGCGCTGAAGGCGCTCCTGTGCAGCCTGCCAAGGACAAACTGAGCCTGGTGTCTGCCGAGTCCGGCAAGGCCGGTGGCAAAGGTGCTGCAGGTGATGCGAAGGCCTTGAGCAACAAACTGGCCCTGGCCCAGGAAAGCCTCGACACGACCCGTCGTGACAACGCTGAACTGAAAAGCCGCATGACCGATCTGCAAAGTCAGCTGGACAAGCTGCAACGCCTGATCGAGCTGAAGAACAATCAACTGGCCAAGATGCAGGCCGAAGGTGCTGCGGGTGCGCCGGCTGCTGCTGTCGCGGCGGCCCCGGCGATCTCGGCCGAATTGACGCCGAGCCCTGCGCCCGCAACGCCAGCCCCGGTGGCGGCCGCTCCTGAGGCGGCGCCAGCTCCGGCTGAAACGCCTGTCGAGCCAGCGCCGGCCGCGTCTGGCGATCAGAAATTCAATGACCTGCTGACCAATCCGGTGCTGCTGGGTCTGGTCGGCGGCGGGGCAGTGGTTCTGCTGCTGTTGCTGCTGTTGCTGGCCCGTCGCCGCAAAGCCCAGCAGGAAGCCGAGAAACACCTGCGGATGGCCCGTGCCTTGTCCGAGGAGCAGGATTTCTCCGCTGATCTGGATTTGCCTGAAAGCAGCTTCGAAGGTCTGGAAGTGCCGCCGCCAAGCGTGAAGCTCGCGACCGCGCCAGCTCCTGCACCCGCGCCAACCCCGGCTCCCGCTCCGGCACCGGTCATTGAGCCAGTGGTGGTCATGCCGCCGATTGCCGCGCCACTGGTCGCGCCTGCCGCTGATCGTGATGACGACGTGCTGACCAAGGCGCAGTCGCACATGGCCGCCGGTCGCCTGAATCAGGCGGCGGCGTTGCTGGAAGATGGCATCAAGCAGGAGCCTCAGCGCAGTGACCTGCGTCTGAAGCTGATGGAAGTCTATGGCCAGCAGGGCGACCGCGACGCGTTCGTGGCCCAGGAGCGTCAGCTCGTGGCCAACGGCGAAAACTTCGCCCGTGTCGAAGAGCTGAAAAGCCGCTTCCCGGCCATGGCGGTCGTCGTGGCGGGTGGTCTGGCTGCTGCGGCCGTCGCTGCCGAACTGGACGCCGAATACGTCAAAGAGCTGTTGATGGACGAGTCCGAAGAGCCGGCGCCGGCACTGGCCGATGACGACTTCGACAGCGCGTTTGATTTGAGTCTGGATGATCTGGAAAACGTCGTTCCTGTGGTGGCTGCGCCTGAGCCGACGCCTGAGCCAGAACCAGAGGCTTTGGCCGAACTGGATGAATTCCCGCTGGACGACGACCTGAGCTTTGAGTCGGTGTTGCAGCAACAGACTGAAATCAAGGAAAACCTCGACGACCTGTCGGACTTCGATCTGGACATGGACCTCGGTGCCGATCCGTCGCCAGGGATCCTCGATGAAGACGATTTCCTGTTGAGCCTGGATGACGACGTCAAGGACTTGCCTGCCGTGGAAGTGCCAGCCGCCGCTCCTGAGGTCGCGCTGGATGATCTGGAGCTGCCGGCGGATTTCGATCTGTCGCTGGCCGATGAAATGGACGCTCCGGATGCATTTGCCGCTGAGCTGGATGACGTCAACGCCGAGCTGGATCGTCTGTCGCAGAGCATTGGCGAACCGACCTTCACTGCCGAAGACGCATTGGCTTCCGCCGCTGATGAGCCGGAATTCGATTTCCTCTCCGGCACCGACGAAGTCGCCACCAAGCTCGACCTGGCCCAGGCCTACATCGACATGGGCGACGCCGACGGCGCGCGGGACATCCTCAATGAGGTGGTCAGCGAAGGTGACGCGGGTCAGAAGAGCGAAGCCAAGGAAATGCTTTCGCGTCTGGCTTGAGTGATCGGTAAGGCATAAACAAAACGGCAGCCCATTGAGGCTGCCGTTTTTGTTTTATCGATAATGCGATGGAGTCTGTTGAGGTGTCTTCGCGGGCAAGCCTCGCTCCTACAGGAGTTGTGGATTCCCGTAGGAGCGAGGCTTGCCCGCGAAGCTTTTCGGTTCAGGCCAGCAAATCCTCATAAAACGCACCAAACGGCCGGGTAGGGTGGGCGATCTGGATTTCCAGAATCCATAACCCCACATTCGGACATTCCTCGAAATTCCCCAGATCCCCGGCACGATAAATCGCATGGGGGAAATCACTGATCCGGTGCCCCTTGATTTCCAGGTTCAGCTTCCAGCCCATCGCCGTCGCCTGTTCGTCGGCGTAGCGATACAGCTCGGGACCGGCCACCTGCCGGGTTCGCCAGTAATCGTGAACCTGATCGAACAAGGTCTTCGCGGCCGTCGCGCACGCCTTCATCTCGGAATCAGCGCCGACGACGAACGTTGCGCCGGAGTCGCCTTCATGGCGATCCCAGACCACGCCAAGGTCGATAAAGAATATGTCGTTCTCGGCCAGTACCGGATCGCCTTCGGAGCGCTGCTTGAAGGTTTTCAGGGTGTTTTCGCCAAAGCGGATCTTTGACGGGTGCCAGATGCGGTCCATTCCCAGCTCGTTCAATACCTCAAGGCTCATGGCCAGCGCTTCGGATTCACGCATACCGGGTTTGATGCGTCTGGCCATTTCGTCGATGGCTTCCCACGTCTTGCGTTTGGCGTGCAGCATGCCTTCCAGGCTGTACGCCAGGCCGACGGCTTCTTTGAGAGGTGCATTCATCATCAGGTCTCGGTGGTGTTCTGTTTTTTTTCGTTGTGTAGTTATCTATATAGCGAAGTCTGTATGGACACTGCAACGGCACAAACGACACACGCCTCTGGCGTCCCGGTCCGGCGGCCTTATAATGCCCGCCTTTGCGTAGATCAGCAGGCTGTCACTCCTTGGCAAATATAGATAACCCGGCCGCCGAAATGGCGGCCGACGGCTTTTTCCGCATCGCGTTGGGCGTTGAATACAAAGGCTCTCGCTATCGCGGCTGGCAGCGTCAGGCCTCCGGCGTGCTCACGGTGCAGGAAACCCTGGAAAACGCCTTGTCCAAAGTTGCCGACTCACCCGTGTCGCTGCTGTGCGCCGGGCGCACGGACGCCGGCGTGCATGCGTGCGGGCAGGTGGTGCATTTCGACACGCAGGTCGAGCGGTCGATGAAAGCCTGGGTCATGGGTGCCAACATCAACTTGCCCCACGACGTCAGCGTCAGTTGGGCCAAGGTCATGCCGGCGCATTTTCATGCGCGGTTCAAGGCCATCGCCCGGCGCTATCGCTACGTGATCTACAACGATCAGATCCGTCCGGCGCACCTGAACGAAGAAATTACCTGGAATCACCGTCCGCTCGACGTCGAGCGCATGGCTGAGGCTGCGCAATACCTGGTCGGCACCCACGATTTCAGCGCTTTTCGCGCTGGCCAGTGCCAGGCCAAATCGCCGGTCAAGGAGCTGCATCACCTGCGCGTCACGCGTCACGGCAAGATGATCGTGCTGGATATCCGCGCCAGCGCCTTCCTGCACCACATGGTGCGTAACATTGCCGGTGTATTGATGACCATCGGCGCCGGCGAGCGTCCGGTGGAGTGGATGAAGGAAGTGCTGGAGAGCCGCATTCGCCGTTCCGGTGGGGTAACGGCGCATCCATTCGGCCTGTATCTGGTGCAGGTCGAGTACCGCGACGAGTTCGAATTGCCTGAACGTTACATTGGCCCACACTTCCTGACCGGTTTCACCGAACTTGACGGCTGACGCCCTTGAACGCATTTGTTACCATCCGGGACTTTCTCGGATTTACCCTGAGGTTTTATCGACATGTCAGCCGTTCGCAGCAAGATTTGCGGGATTACCCGCATAGAAGATGCGTTGGCGGCGGTCGAGGCCGGGGCTGATGCCATCGGGTTTGTGTTTTACGCCAAGAGCCCGCGGGCTGTGACGTTCCAGCAGGCCCGCGACATCATCAAGGCGCTGCCGCCGTTCGTGACGACCGTGGGTTTGTTCGTCAACGCCAGCCGTTGCGAGTTGGGAGAGTTGCTCGACGCCGTGCCGCTGGACCTGTTGCAGTTCCATGGCGACGAAACCGCTGCCGACTGTGAAGGCTGGCATCGACCGTACATCAAGGCGCTGCGGGTCAAGGCCGGCGACGACATTGCGGCGGCATGCAATGCGTTTCCAAGTGCCAGCGGTATCCTGCTCGACGCCTACGTTGAAGGTGTACCTGGCGGAACCGGCGAAGCGTTCGACTGGTCTCTGATACCGCAAGGCTTGAGCAAGCCGATCATCCTGGCGGGCGGTTTGACGCCGGACAACGTCGCCGAAGCGATTACCCGGGTTCGGCCTTACGCCGTGGACGTCAGTGGTGGAGTAGAGGCGAGCAAGGGCATCAAGGATCACGCAAAGATTCAGGCATTCATTAACGCAGTACGCAGCAGCAAGTAGTTGATGTGACGGCTGGCAGACTGCCGCCGTCCCAAAATGCACTGCGCTGCACAAAGCAGGCACGGCTGAGGATTGATGGGTTGTACGCAGGTCACGCTTCACTGACCCGGCCACCCACCGATCATCGCCACACACATGAATTTAGCTCAAGGGCATACGCGGGGCTGCGAACCAGAGCGTTCGGGCCGCCGGTACTGGAGAAAGAAAGCATGAGCAACTGGTTAGTAGACAAACTGATCCCTTCGATCATGCGTTCCGAGGTCAAGAAGAGCTCGGTGCCTGAAGGTCTGTGGCACAAATGCCCGTCTTGCGAGGCTGTGCTGTATCGTCCGGAGCTGGAAAAGACCCTGGATGTTTGCCCGAAGTGCAACCACCACATGCGTATCGGCGCCCGCGCCCGTATCGACATCTTCCTCGACGCCGAAGGCCGCAGCGAGCTGGGTGCGGACCTGGAGCCAGTCGACCGTCTGAAATTCCGTGACGGCAAGAAGTACAAGGACCGCCTGACCGCTGCGCAAAAGCAGACTGGCGAGAAAGACGCGCTGATCTCCATGAGTGGCACCCTGCTGGGCATGCCGGTGGTGGTTTCGGCCTTCGAATTCTCCTTCATGGGCGGTTCCATGGGTGCGATCGTCGGTGAGCGCTTCGTACGCGCCGCCAACTACGCCCTGGAAAACAAATGCCCGATGATCTGCTTCGCCGCTTCCGGCGGTGCGCGGATGCAGGAAGCCCTGATTTCCCTGATGCAAATGGCCAAGACCTCTGCGGTACTGGCGCGTCTGCGTGAAGAAGGCATTCCGTTCATCTCCGTGCTGACCGATCCGGTCTACGGCGGCGTCTCCGCCAGCCTGGCGATGCTTGGCGACGTGATCGTCGGCGAGCCGAAAGCCCTGATCGGCTTCGCCGGTCCACGCGTGATCGAGCAAACCGTTCGCGAAAAACTGCCGGAAGGCTTCCAGCGCAGCGAATTCCTGCTGGAGCACGGTGCGATCGACATGATCATTCACCGTCAGGAGCTGCGTCCGCGCCTGGGTAACCTGCTGGCGCAACTGACCGGCAAGCCGACGCCGAAATTCGTCGCCGCGCCAATCGAGCCGATCGTCGTTCCGCCGGTGCCTGCAAACATATGACCCAACGAACCCTTGGCGAGTGGCTCGCCTACCTTGAGCAGTTGCACCCTTCGGCCATCGACATGGGCCTTGAGCGCTCGCAACAGGTAGCGTCCCGCATGGGGCTGGGCAAGCCGGCGCCTCGGGTGATCACGGTCACTGGCACCAACGGCAAGGGTTCCACCTGCGCATTCGTGGCTTCATTGCTGCGAGCGCAGGGTCTGAAGGTTGGTGTCTACAATTCTCCGCACCTGCTGCGTTACAACGAGCGGGTGCAGGTCAACGGTGTCGAAGCGACGGATGCCGAGCTGTGCGAAGCCTTTGCTGCGGTAGAGGCAGGGCGTGGCGAAACCTCCCTGACTTACTTCGAAATGGGCACCCTGGCGGCGTTCTGGCTGTTTCAACGGTCAGCGCTGGATGCCGTGGTGCTGGAAGTCGGTCTGGGCGGGCGGCTGGACACGGTCAACGTGGTGGATGCCGACATGGCGCTGGTGACCAGCATCGGCGTGGATCACGCGGATTATCTGGGCGACACCCGTGAGTCAGTGGCCTATGAAAAGGCCGGCATCTTCCGCCAGGGCGCGCCTGCGCTCTGTGGAGACCTGAATCCTCCTCAACCTCTGCTGGACAAGGCGCGCGAGCTGGCTTGCCCGTTTTTCCTGCGGGGACGCGATTTTGACCTCGGTGTCACCGATCACAACTGGCAATGGCGCGGTCTTGACGCTCAAGGGCGTGTAGTCGAGTTGCATGATCTGCCGTTGCTCGATCTGCCGATGGAAAACGCCGCGCTGGCGTTGCAGGCGTACCTGTTGCTTGGTTTGCCCTGGGTCGATGCGCAGATTATTGATGCGCTGAAAGCCACGCGAGTGGTCGGTCGCCTCGACCGCCGCCAGTTCGACTGGCAGGGCAAGCGTCTGAACCTGTTGCTGGATGTGGGGCATAACCCTCACGCCGCCGAATACCTGGCCCGTCGTCTGGCGAGCCGACCGCCGGCCGGCAAGCGTCTGGCGGTGTTTGGGTTGCTGGCGGACAAGGATCTGGATGGTGTTGTCGGCGAATTGAATGCTAGTGTCCAGCACTGGGCTGTTGCGCCGCTGGATTCGCCGCGGGCACGGCCGGTCGCCGAATTGCACGGGGTGTTGCACAACCTCGGTGCTTCAGTCGCGTCCTATGACAGCGTGGCCGCCGCCCTGGAAGGGCAGTGCGCGCTGGCGACGAGCGACGACGAAATTCTGTTGTTCGGATCATTTTATTGTGTTGCCGAGGCCCTTGAATGGCTGGCCCGGCGCTCCACGGAGGAAGCGGCAAATGGCATTGCTGGATAAGGCTTACAAACAGCGCATGGTCGGCGCCCTGGTGCTGGTGGCGCTGGCGGTGATTTTCCTGCCGATGCTGTTTTCCCGTCAGGATGAGCAGCGTCAGGTGACGGTCGAAGCGCCAGCCGCCCCGCAAGCGCCTTCGGTGCCGCAGGTGCAGGTTGAGCCGGTGGCGGTGCCTGAGCCGCAAGTCTTGCCGCAGGAGCCTGTGCCGAGTGATGACGACATCGCGCAGCAGGAAGAGCCCGTAATGCCGATCGCGCCGACTGCGCCCGTCGCACCTGCGCCTGCCGCAAAACCGGTAACGCCGCCTCCGGCACCGGCTCCGGTCAACAAACCGACGACTGCGCCGAGCCAGCCGATTACCGCCGCACCGGGTAAGCCGGATACTACTCAAAGCCGCGTCGACGCCAATGGCCTGTCGGTCAGCTGGTCGGTGCAACTGGCTAGCCTGTCGAGCCGCGCCAGCGCAGAAAACCTGCAGAAAACCCTGCGCAGCCAAGGCTACAACGCCTACATTCGCACGGCTGACGGCAAGAATCGGGTGTTCGTAGGGCCGTTGATCGAGCGTGCGGAAGCCGATCGTCTGCGCGACTTGTTGAACCGCCAGCAGAACCTCAAGGGTTTTGTGGTGCGCTTCCAGCCTGAGCGCGGTTGAAAACTATCGACCCGATTTGAAATGCACTGACAATCGCAGCTTACCGATAAGCATGGGCTCTGCTAAAATGCGCCGCCTTATCCGTCTGTAGGCTGCACTGTGCCATTTACCTGGGTTGACTGGGCGATCGTTGCAATCGTCGCCATCTCCGCATTGATCAGTCTGAGCCGCGGCTTCGTCAAAGAAGCATTATCGCTGGTGACCTGGATCATCGCAGGAGTCGTCGCCTGGATGTTCGGTGGTGCATTGTCCGAATACCTCGCCGGATACATCGAAACGCCATCGGCACGTGTGATCACGGGCTGCGCAATAATGTTTGTCGCCACGCTGATCGTAGGCGCAATGATCAATTATCTTATCGGCGAATTGGTTCGCGTCACCGGGTTGTCCGGGACCGATCGATTCCTCGGCATGGCCTTCGGCGCCGCGCGTGGCGTGTTGCTGGTGGTCGTGGCGGTCGGGCTGTTGAGCCTGGGGCCGGTACAGCAGGACGGGTGGTGGCAACAGTCGCAACTCGTGCCAAAATTTCTATTGGTCGCAGACTGGTCCAAAAACCTGATTCTCGGGTGGAGCAGTCAGTGGCTTGCCAGCGGTATCAGCGTACCCGCTGAAATACCGTTCAAGGAGCACCTCTTGCCGACGGCCAAAACGCCTCAGTGAGTTGTGTTCAGTTCAGATCCATTAAGTAGGGGTTGCGTCGCATGTGTGGCATCGTCGGTATCGTCGGTAAGTCGAACGTCAATCAGGCGCTGTATGACGCGCTAACCGTCCTCCAGCACCGCGGCCAGGACGCTGCCGGTATCGTGACCAGCCATGACGGCCGGTTATTCCTGCGCAAGGACAATGGCCTGGTGCGTGACGTGTTCCATCAGCGTCACATGCAGCGTCTGGTCGGTCACATGGGCATTGGCCATGTGCGTTACCCGACCGCGGGCAGCTCGACCTCGGCCGAAGCTCAACCGTTCTACGTCAACTCGCCTTACGGCATCACCCTGGCGCACAACGGTAACCTGACCAACGTTGAACAGCTGGCCAAGGAGATTTACGAATCTGACCTGCGCCACGTCAACACCAATTCCGATTCGGAAGTGCTGCTCAACGTGTTCGCGCACGAACTGGCCCAGCGTGGCAAGTTGCAGCCTACCGAAGAAGACGTGTTCGCTGCCGTCACTGACGTGCACAACCGTTGCGTCGGTGGTTACGCCGTCGTGGCGATGGTGACCGGTTACGGCATCGTCGGTTTCCGCGACCCGCACGGCATCCGTCCGATCGTTTTCGGTCAGCGTCACACCGACGAAGGCGTGGAGTACATGATCGCCTCCGAAAGCGTGTCCCTGGACGTGCTCGGTTTCACCCTGATTCGCGACCTGGCACCGGGCGAAGCGGTCTACATCACTGAAGACGGCAAGCTGCACACCCGTCAGTGCGCGACCAACCCGTCCTTGACCCCGTGCATCTTCGAACACGTCTACCTGGCGCGTCCGGACTCGATCATCGACGGTGTCTCGGTTTATAAGGCCCGTCTGCGCATGGGTGAGAAGCTCGCCGAGAAGATCCTGCGCGAGCGTCCGGATCACGACATCGACGTGGTTATCCCGATTCCGGACACCAGCCGTACCGCTGCTCTGGAGCTGGCGAACCACCTGGGCGTCAAGTTCCGCGAAGGCTTCGTGAAGAACCGTTATATCGGCCGGACCTTCATCATGCCGGGCCAGGCCGCACGGAAAAAATCCGTACGCCAGAAGCTCAACGCCATCGAACTGGAATTCCGCGGCAAGAACGTGATGCTGGTGGATGACTCGATCGTTCGCGGCACCACTTGCAAGCAAATCATCCAGATGGCCCGCGAAGCTGGCGCCAAAAACGTCTACTTCTGCTCCGCGGCACCGGCCGTTCGCTACCCGAACGTCTACGGCATCGACATGCCGAGCGCCCACGAGCTGATCGCCCATAACCGTTCGACCCAGGACGTCGCGGATCTGATCGGCGCAGACTGGCTGATCTATCAGGACTTGCCTGACTTGATCGAAGCGGTCGGTGGCGGCAAGATCAAGATCGACAAGTTCGATTGCGCGGTGTTCGACGGCCAGTACGTGACCGGCGACGTCGACGAGGCTTACCTGAACAAGATCGAGCAGGCACGCAATGATGCCTCCAAGGTCAAGACGCAGGCAGTCAGCGCGATCATTGATCTGTACAACAACTGAGTAAACGCGCGGCCTGTAGGAGCGAGGCTTGCCCGCGAAGCTTTTGGTGTTCCCAAAGGCCCCTTCGCGGGCAAGCCATGCTCCTACAGGCCGTTTTTGTATCTATTAGCGAGTAGGGCAAGGAGTGACAGCATGAGTCAGGATTGGGATGCCGGTCGGCTGGACAGCGACCTCGAAGGCGTAGCGTTCGATACCCTGGCCGTACGCGCCGGTCAGCACCGCACGCCGGAAGGCGAACACGGTGATCCGATGTTCTTCACTTCCAGCTATGTATTCCGTACCGCCGCCGACGCGGCCGCACGTTTTGCCGGGGAAGTGCCGGGCAACGTTTACTCGCGTTACACCAACCCTACCGTGCGCGCGTTCGAAGAGCGCATTGCCGCGCTGGAAAGCGCCGAGCAAGCCGTGGCCACCGCCACCGGCATGGCCGCCATCATGGCGGTGGTGATGAGTCTGTGCAGCGCCGGCGACCATGTGCTGGTCTCGCGCAGCGTGTTCGGTTCGACCATCAGCCTGTTCGAGAAGTACTTCAAGCGCTTCGGCATCGAAGTCGATTACGTGCCTCTGGCGGATCTGTCCGGCTGGGACGCGGCGATCAAGGCCAACACCAAATTGCTGTTCGTCGAGTCGCCGTCCAATCCGCTGGCCGAGCTGGTGGATATCGCCGAACTGGCGAAAATCGCTCACGCCAAAGGCGCGATGCTGGTGGTCGACAACTGCTTCTGCACGCCTGCGCTGCAGCAGCCGCTGAAGATGGGCGCGGACATCGTTGTGCACTCGGCGACCAAGTTCATCGACGGCCAGGGCCGTTGCATGGGCGGCGTAGTGGCCGGTCGCAGCGAGCAGATGAAAGAAGTGGTCGGTTTCCTGCGCACCGCTGGGCCAACCTTGAGCCCGTTCAACGCATGGATCTTCCTCAAAGGCCTGGAAACCCTGAACCTGCGCATGAAGGCGCACTGCGCCAATGCCCAGCAACTGGCCGAGTGGCTGGAGCAGCAGGACGGTATCGAGAAAGTCCATTACGCCGGCCTGAAAAGCCATCCGCAACACGCGTTGGCACAGCGTCAGCAGAAAGGTTTCGGCGCCGTGGTGAGTTTCGAGGTCAAGGGCGGTAAAGAGGGCGCGTGGCGCTTTATCGATGCAACCCGATTGATTTCGATCACCGCCAACCTTGGCGACAGCAAGACCACCATCACCCACCCGAGCACCACCTCCCACGGCCGTCTGGCGCCGCAAGAGCGTGAAGCAGCGGGCATTCGTGACAGCCTGATCCGCATTGCGGTCGGTCTGGAAGACGTGGCCGACCTGCAGGCTGATCTGGCGCGCGGGTTGGCTGCCTTGTGATCGAGTTGTCCACGCCGACTACCAGTTCCAATGGCCGCGTCGCACTGGTGACCGGTGCTGCGCGGGGCATTGGTCTGGGGATTGCGGCCTGGCTGATCAGCGAAGGCTGGCAGGTGGTGCTGACGGACCTGGATCGGGTGCGTGGTTCGAAGGTGGCGAAGGTGCTGGGCGACAACGCCTGGTTCATCGCCATGGACGTCTCGAACGAAGGGCAGGTGGCGTTGGGTGTTGCCGAAGTGCTGGGGCAGTTCGGGCGTCTGGATGCGCTGGTGTGCAACGCGGCAGTGGCCGATCCGCACAACATCACCCTGGAAAGCCTCGATCTGGCTTACTGGAATCGGGTACTGGCGGTAAACCTCAGCGGGCCGATGCTGTTGGCCAAGCACTGTGCGCCGTACCTGCGTGCTCACAGCGGTGCGATCGTCAACCTGGCCTCGACCCGCGCCGGGCAGTCAGAACCCGACACGGAGGCCTATGCGGCGAGCAAGGGCGGACTGCTGGCCTTGACTCACGCCTTGGCAATCAGTCTTGGGCCGGAAATTCGCGTCAACGCCGTCAGCCCTGGCTGGATCGATGCGCGAGACCCTGGGGTGCGGCGTGCCGAACCCCTCACAGAAGCCGACCATGCGCAGCATCCGGCGGGCAGGGTAGGGACGGTCGAGGACGTGGCGGCGATGGTTGCCTGGTTGCTGTCGAAGAATGCGGGTTTCGTCACGGGCCAGGAGTTTGTGGTCGATGGCGGCATGACCAAGAAGATGATTTACAGCGAATAGCAGTGCGGGGGCGGTCTTCTGCATTGATGCCGAATGTGCCGGCCTCTTCGCGAGCAGGCTCGCTCCCACATAAAAACGCGGCCCACTGTGGGAGCGAGCCTGCTCGCGAAGCGGTCTGACGGCCGCGCACATCCCCGGGGATGACACGATTTTGTCTTTTTCAGAAAAACTTCAATCCTGCTATTGACTTAGCTTCGTTAGGTGCGTAAATTTCGCGGCCTCAGAGAAGCAAAGGGTGATTAGCTCAGCTGGGAGAGCGTCTGCCTTACAAGCAGAATGTCGGCGGTTCGATCCCGTCATCACCCACCACTTCTTGAGACTCTTGCGAAAGCAGGAGGGAAGCTGAAAAGCCTCCACCGACGCGCAGCGGTAGTTCAGTCGGTTAGAATACCGGCCTGTCACGCCGGGGGTCGCGGGTTCGAGTCCCGTCCGCTGCGCCATATTTTCCGAGTCAGGTTTATCCCTGATTTGAGATTGAAAGAGAGATTGAAAAGTCTCGGAGCCTCAATCAGACGAGTTAGGACGCAAGTCCAAAGCGATACGCAGCGGTAGTTCAGTCGGTTAGAATACCGGCCTGTCACGCCGGGGGTCGCGGGTTCGAGTCCCGTCCGCTGCGCCATATCTGCCTCAAGGCCCACTGAACGCCTTGGAGCTACGAAGAAGCCTCTGGTGATCTTCGAGTCGATAGCAAAGACCCTGGTCGAAAGACCGGGGTTTTTTGTGTCTGAAATTTGGCTTTTATGCCGCTTCACGCTTACCCATATGACCTTTCTGCGCGTCCGTTGCATAAAGGGCTTCCTTCGTAGCTCTGACATTAATTAGAATCACTCTCATTTACGATAACTCCTTGGCACAGGGCTTCTTGAGATGAGTGATGCAGCGATGCTGAAGGAGCAAACCCTCCACGACCTGTACCGCGATCACCGTGGCTGGCTGGAAGGCTGGTTGAGAAGGCGCATGGGCAACGGCTGTGATGCGGCGGATTTGAGCCAGGATACGTTCCTGCGCGTGCTCGCCAGCTCTCAGCGCATCGCTGACTTGCAAGAGCCCCGTGCCTATCTGCTGACCGTCGGCAAACGCCTGCTGAGCAACTTCTATCAGCGTCGCAGCCTTGAGCAAGCCTATCTGGCTGCGTTGGCGTCGATGCCTGAAGACTGTGCGCCATCACCCGAACAGCGCTGGCTGCTGCTGGAAACCCTGCAAGCACTGGATGAGCTGCTCGACGGACTGCCAAGGGCGGTGCGCCGAGCGTTTCTCTGGAGTCAGCTTGAAGGCTTGAACTACCAGCAAATCGCCGAGCGCCTGCGGGTGTCGGAGCGCACGATCAAACGTTACATGGCGCAAGCCTACGAGCATTGCCTGTTGGTGGAGCTGTGAACAGTCAGTCTTCTTCCGATCCCCGTCAGGCCGTCCGGGCTGCCGCGCAATGGCTTGCGTTGCTCGAATCTGGTGGCGCCAATGAGCAGGACCGCGCGAACTTGCAGCGTTGGCGTGACACCTGCGCCAGTCACGAGCAGGCGTGGCAGAAGGCCCAGGCTTTGCGTCAGCGTTTCGCCGATCTACCGTCGGCGTTGGCGTTGAGCAGCCTGGACCGTCCTGATCCGGGCCGACGCGCAGTGCTGAAGCGCGCATTGGGCGCCGTGGCGTTGGTGCCGACGGCCTGGCTGATCAGTCGACAATTGCCTCTGGACGTCTGGCGTGCCGACCTGCACACCGCCACTGGCGAGCGCAAAAAGGTGCAGCTCGCCGATGGCAGTTCCTTGCAGCTCAATACCGCCAGCGCCGTTGATGTGGATGTGCAGAACCGCCGCGTGAAGCTGATAGAAGGCGAGCTGTCGCTGAAGGTGCCGGGCATTGCGCCGCTGACGATCCAGACGAAGTTCGGCAACGTTATCCTCAGCCAGAGCGAAGTCTGCGTGCGCCAGGAGGCATGGGGCTGTCGGGTGTCGGTGTTCAACGGTAGCGTGCAGTTGCAGCCCCTGCATGGGGCGGCACTGGCATTGCGCGAGGGGCAGCAGGTCAGCCTTGAAGCGGCGGGTGTCGGCGCGATCACGCCATTCGATGCGCTTGCACTAGGTTGGCGTGAAGGCGTGCTGATGGCGAAGAACCAGCCGCTGGGGGATTTCCTGCGCGAACTCGGCACTTACCGACCGGGCGTTCTGCGCTGGGAGCCTGAACTGGAAAGTCTGCGTGTCACCGGCAGTTTCCGTCTCGACGACACGGATCGCGTCCTCGCGCTGCTTGCGGCCAGTCTGCCGCTGGAGGTGCATTCCCGAACCCGCTACTGGGTCACGTTGCTGCCGCGCAAAAATAGTGTGTAAAGCCTGTCCCCTTTTTTCGACTCGCTTGTCATTCAAGGCATGTGAACGAATCAAGAGAGCAAATTCAATGCCTGCACCTTGTTATCCGCGTCTGCGTCCGTTGTTGCACCTGAGTCTGCTGCTTGGCCTGAGTGCCAGTCCATTGTTCATAACCGCAAGCTGGGCCGAAGACAGTGCCCGACGCAGTTATCAGGTGCCTGCCGGCAGCCTGAGTGATGCGCTGACCCGTTTCGCGGGGTTGTCTGGGGTCAATCTCTCGGTTGATCCGGCGCTGGTCAGCGGTCGCAACAGTACCGGGCTGTCTGGCGATTACGCGGTCGAGGAGGGCTTTGCGCGACTGTTGCAGGGTTCCGGTCTGCAGTTGCAAGCGGTGGGCGAGCAGGCGTACATCCTGACCCCGGCGCCAGAAGGCAGCAGCCTGCAACTGGCCCCGACCTCGATTCTCGGTGCCACCGGCGGGGCGGACGGCGAGGTGTATGCCGGCGGTCAGGTTGCGCGTCGCGGCTCGCAAGGTTTGCTGGGCTCGAAAGACTTCATGGAAACGCCGTTCAGCATGACCACCTACACCAGCGAGGCGGTCAAGAACTTGCAGGCGCGCACCCTGGGCGAGCTGATCGCCAGCGATCCTTCCGTTCGCGCCACCAACCCGGCCGGTGGGCGCTATGAGCAGTTCACCATTCGCGGGTTCAGCCTGTTCAACAGTGATGTCGCCTACAACGGCCTCTACGGCGTTTTGCCGACCTATACGATCGACATGGAAATGGCCGACCGTGTCGATATTCTCAAAGGCCCGAGCCAGCTCATTAACGGCATCTCGCCGCGAGGTGCCGTGGGTGGCGGGATCAACGTGGTGCCCAAACGCGCGACCGACAAGCCGATCACTTCGTTTACCGGCAACTACGCGTCTGACAGCCAGACCGGCGGTGCCGTGGATATCGGCAGGCGCTTCGGCGAAGACAACAAGTTCGGCATTCGTTTCAACGGCGTAAAACAGTCCGGCGACACCGAATGGGATCACCAGAATGTCGACCGCGAGATGGCCGTGCTGGGTCTGGATTTTCGCGGTGAGCGTCTGCGACTCTCGACCGACCTGGGGCGCACTGAACGCGATACCGACGCCCCGCAGGAGCGCGTGCAAGTCGGTGCCACCGCGCAGGTTCCGCATGCCAGCGATGTCCGCCACAACTATGCGCAGCCCTGGAGCAAGGCGAGTACCAACGACACGTTCGGCACGGTGAACGGTGAGTTTGATGTCAGCGATAACGTGATGCTGTACGGCGGTGTGGGCGCGCGCGAAAGCAATCATGACTTCCTCCGTCATGCTGTTGCGGTCACCAATAACCGGGGCGACTTTAGCGTTCAACCCCGTGACTTCACCCGAGACGAAAGTGTCCGGACGGCTACCGCCGGGGTGCGCAACTGGTTCCATACCGGGCCCGTGAGTCACGAGGTCAACCTGGCTGCCAGCTATTTCTACATGGACTTTGAAAATGGCGGCGCCCGTTATGCCACGGCTAACAGCAACCTCTATAACCCGGTAGTAACGCCGACGCCTGTCAGGCCCACTCGACTCGATTCGAAGGTCTACACCGAGAACCGCTTCAGCGGTCTGGCGCTGTCCGACACGCTGGGGTTCTTCGATGATCGCCTGTTGCTGACCCTCGGCGCCCGCTGGCAGCGGGTGAAGGTTGACGACTGGACGGACGATGTCAAAGGCGACACGGCCTACGATGAAGAAAAGGTTTCGCCGTCGGGCGGCATCCTCTTCAAGGCAACCGACAAGCTGTCGCTGTACGCCAACTACATGGAAGGCTTGAGCCAGGGCAAGATCGCGCCATCGACTTCAGTGAACGAGGACGAAATCTTCCCGCCGTTTATCAGCCGTCAGGTCGAGGTTGGCGCCAAGTATGACGCAGGTGCGTTTGCCGTCACCGCCGCAGTGTTCCGGATCAAGCAGCCGGCCTATGAAACCAACGCCACGACCCGCGTCTTCGGCCCGAACGGCAAGCGCCAAAACGAAGGTGTGGAACTGAGTGTGTTTGGTGAGCCGCTCAAGGGTTTCCGCTTGCTCGGCGGTGTCATGTACATCGACAGCGAGTTGACTGATACCGCCAACGGCACCTTCGACGGTAACCGCGCGCCGGCGACGCCGAAATACAACGTCAACCTCGGCGCCGAGTGGGATGTGCCGACCATGCAGGGGCTGACGCTGACCAGTCGCGGCATCTATTCCAGCTCGCAGTATCTGGACCAGTCCAACGTGAAGGAAATCGATTCGTGGGAGCGTTTTGATGTAGGCGCCCGCTACGCGTTCAAGGTCGAGGAAAAGAACATCACCTTGCGCGCCAACATCGAGAACGTGGCGGGCAAGCGCTACTGGAGTTCGGCCGGTGCTTCGGATGACAGCGAGCCGGGATTGACGCTGTCGACGCCGCGCACGTACTTGCTTTCGGCGACTGTCGATTTCTGAATCGGACCTGTGGGAGCGAGCAGGCTCGCTCCCACAAAGTAGTGCGGTGTTGCTCAGTAGCCGAACTTGTCTCGCAATCCGTAGTACCAGGCGCCCAGCGCCGCAAACGGTGTGCGCAGCAATTGCCCGCCAGGGAAAGGGTAGTGCGGCAAGTCGGCAAACGCGTCAAAACGCTCAGCCTGACCACGCAACGCTTCGGCCAACACTTTGCCCGCCAGGTGCGTGTACGTCACGCCGTGACCACTGCAACCCTGGGAGTAGTAGATGTTGTCGCCCAGGCGTCCGACCTGCGGAAGACGCGACAGGGTCAGCAGGAAATTGCCGGTCCAGGCGTAATCAATCTTCACGTCCTTGAGCTGCGGGAAAGCCTTGAGCATCTTCGGTCGGATGATCGCTTCAATATTCGCCGGGTCCCGCGCGCCGTACACCACGCCACCGCCGAAAACCAGGCGCTTGTCGCCGGTCAGACGGTAATAGTCGAGCAGGTAGTTGCAGTCTTCGACACAGTAATCCTGCGGTAACAGGCTCTTTGCCAACGCTTCGCCCAATGGCTCGGTGGTAATCACCTGGGTTCCGCACGGCATCGACTTGGCTGCCAATTCCGGCACCAGATTACCGAGGTAGGCGTTGCCCGCCACGATGATGAACCTGGCTCTGACCCTGCCCTGAGGCGTGTGCACTATCGGGGTTGCGCCGCGCTCGATGCGTACCGCCGGCGACTGCTCATAAATCGTACCCCCCAACGACTCGACCGCCGCAGCTTCGCCGAGTACCAGGTTCAGCGGATGAATGTGCCCGCCGCTCATGTCGAGCATGCCGCCAACGTATTGCTCGCAGTTCACCACTTCACGAATGCGGCGTTGATCCAGCAGCTCAAGCTGCGTGTGACCGAAACGCTCCCACAGACGCTTTTGAGATTCCAGATGGCCCATCTGCTTGCCGGTGAGCGCGGCGAACACACCGCCGTCCTTCAGGTCGCACTGAATATTATATTTGGCGACCCGCTCACGAATGATCCGCCCACCCTCGAACGCCATCTGCCCCAACAACTGCGCCTGCTTGGGGCCAACGCTGCGCTCGATGACATCGATGTCGCGGCTATAACTGTTAACGATCTGGCCACCGTTACGACCCGATGCGCCGAAACCCACCTTGGCGGCTTCCAGCACCGTGACCTTGAAACCGTTTTCCAACAGAAACAGGGCAGAGGACAGACCTGTGTAACCGGCACCGATCACACAGACATCAGTCTCTACATCACCCTGCAAGGCCGGGCGCGGCGGAACCGCATTGGCCGATGCGGCGTAGTAGGACTCTGGGTAGGGTGTGTTCGCCATCCTGCTGCCTCTGTTTAATATATTTTACGAGTGCATCGATCCTACCCGAGTTAAAAATCGACCGCCAGCCACCGCAAAATCTTCCTTACAGCCGCGAAATTAAATATTTTGCATATTCATAGGGTTAGCTCGAAAAAGGTGTTGACACCCCTCCGGAATTCCGTAGAATGCCGCCTCACAGCAGGCACGTAGCTCAGTTGGTTAGAGCACCACCTTGACATGGTGGGGGTCGTTGGTTCGAGTCCAATCGCGCCTACCAAACAAAATCCGCTCTGCTGGGCGGTCTAGAAGGGCTCACCGAAAGGTGGGCCCTTTTTTGTTGTCTGCGATTTGAAAAACTCCCAGCTCAGAACGCCAATTCGGCACTTGCCTCCAGGTACTCGATCTTCTTTTCGTCGTGCCCCTCCTGATAGTGCTTCGTCATCCTCTCGTTCGCATGCCCCATCAACGCCTGAATGTACTCCTGTGGGAAGCTTGCTGCTCGTACAGCCATCTGAAGTGCGGATCTCGTGAAAAGAGGGGGGCTCGCCGGCTGGCATATGGTCGTAGGCGCGCGCTGCATCCGGGGCCTTGCTGAGCTCCTTGGTCAGGTAGTGCGGGGTTGCCGACGCCCGGTGGTCCTTTGCGTCGATCTGTTCTCGGCGCCGCGCCTTGGGCTTGTAGTGGATCAGGCGTGGCGGCACCAGTGGCGACCGCTCCGTGAGCTGGAGCAGGCCAGGCAGCCTCTGAGGCCGGAGGGGAGGGGAGGCACACATTTTTCAAGGGTGTGCCTTGACCGGAGATTGGTATGGAATCCTGTGGCTACGTTGGACTTGTAGCCTGTCTGGCGCTTTCCAATACCCTTTTTTTAGTAAGCTTCGAAATCGGCAACTCGATGAAGGCAAAGCTCCACCAAGAAAACACCATAATCAAAGAACAAGTAATTATTAGTGTAAGCGTCAGGTTTAAATCAAAGTGATTTTTTGCGCTCAGCATGTACCAAATCACTATCGGATGGATGAGGTATGTGGAGTACGAAAAATCACCTAATTTGGTAAGTATTGAAAGTTTAGGAAGATATCTTTCTTGCGATATGATCGCGATCACGATTATTGCGCTCGGAATCCCAAGCCGCATTGGGTCATGAGTGTCGGTGTCTGGCATTAATGCTACTGCTGCAATCGATATTGCTACCAGAGGAATGGCAGCCATCGGGTTGATTCGTTTAAGTAACCCAAGCTGGTAAATGATGGAGATTATTATCCCCAGCAAGAATTCATATACTATTGGGGCCCCGTAGAATAAGAACGATCCACCCATTTTCGGCAATATGTAAGTCGATATGATAACCCCGAAAAATATCGCAGGAGCTAGAAGGGCGCGGGGCAGGAAAAGAGATAAAAAGAATATCGCATAAAAAAGCACTTCGTAATTTAGCGTCCATCCTACTGTGAGGATCGGATATATTCCTATGCCAGACGGATTTGGGGTGGGAATGAAAAAAAGACTTTTTAGCAGGGATATGCTATCGACGCCCAATAAGGGCATTATGGATGGAGCCCAGTAAATCGTCGCAGCGGTAATTAGGGTGAAAATCCAGTATGCCGGTACTATTCGAGCGGCTCTTTGTATGAAAAATTCTCCAGGTGTCAACGATCTCTGGGAGGCAGAAGTAAAAATGACAAAGCCACTGATTACGAAAAAAATATCAACCCCGATAGATCCGTATAGCGCGATGATATTTGATACTTCATTACTTTTTCCATAACCGAAAATCTGAATGTAGTGGTGGAATACTACAATCCATGCGGCGAGAGCTCTAAGAATCTGAACTGAATTTAGCATTACGATTTCATTCGAAAAAATTGAGTATACCGATAAGCGATCAAATCCGCCTCTTCTCTGGTGGTCCCCACGGTCAATCGTCTGCTGCGGACGCCTGAGCTGCTGGAACAGACCGAGTGGGCGGCGAAGTCGGCGGCGTGGTTCTGGAATTCGAGAAGCCGGAACGTGCCGGCCGATGCCGGAATTTGAGGCGCAAGCGGCGAACGAAGCCGGGGAGCGCGAAAAAGGAACAATCCCTCAACAGTCAATCAACACAGCGATTCAAGATGGTGTCTAGTCCTGAATAAGGTTTACACCTGTTTCAGGACTGGACACTGAGATTTGCAAAGCCCTCGCCGCGCTACATCATCAGGTCGGCTCTAGCCTTCATGTAAGCCGTGGGCTTACATTTGTCGGAAGACCAAAAGCCAGGACCTGGAGCCGCCGATGGTTACTGAGCGGCTTGATTAAAAGTTTTACGGATGTCGGTGCCGAGTATTTCGGTGATCTTTTGATAGCCTTCAAAGTTCGGATGGACTGCGTTATCCCAGAAATAGCTTTGGCTGTTTGGAAGCTTCCTGAACTCGGAGCCCAAGTCGATTATTTTGCAGTCGCATCCCTCGCCATTCCACGCAAGTAACAATCTGTTCACTTCTTCATTGTGTGCATCATGTTCGTCAAGCCGAGGAAGCAGGGTAGAGATGATGACCTGTCCGCCTTTTTCGTTCAGTGCCTTCGCAATCGCTTTCAGGTTTTCAATCGTTTTCGGTGGCGCCCAAAAATTCCAATCGTTTGTTCCTGCAAGCACAAAGTAATAATTGGATGGTTTGATTTTGTCCAAGCGGTCAATGACTTGCTGGGTATTGTTGCCACCTTCACCGGCATGGCCATAACCAACCACATCGGTGTGAGGCCCTACAAACTGCACTCCAGGCAACTCTGGGGCGAGTAGGCAACGGAAATAGCGGCCGTAGCTCCACCAGGTAATCGAGTCGCCTACCATCGTCAGGGTTTTAGCGTTTTTCACGGGTTCTGTTTTAAGGGCGTAAAACTCGTAGGTCCCGGTTTTTTTCGGAGCTTTTCCGGATTCCCACTCAACGTTCCCGACATAAGAAACCCCGTCAATCAGGAAAGCCTCACCCACACGGAATCTCGCAGATGATTTGCCGGAATCCATTTCATAAAGAGTGTCAAAGTCGAACACTGCATTCTTGCCAGTGATGTCGCCGGTCTCCGGCGAGAATTTGATCGCGTCGGATTTCAGCCTTTTCGTCTCAAAAGACCCAATCAGGGTTTTCCCGACGATGGTTGTGGGTTGCATCTCGCAGGCTGCTTGCGCTGTAGAGGCGCACAGCATGAGGAAAAATATTATTTTGCGCATTGGAGCGATCAAATCCATGCCGAATTATGAGCGGGAGTCTACAAGGAGAATGATCGGGTGTCTGTCACATGGCCATCATTGCAAACAAGCGCAGCGCCGGCCTGAGTGACGATCTTCTTTGCACCTGCTTGCAGCTCGCGAATGACCTTGTTTCTGTACTTTGTTTACGTCTCTCGCGTGGGGGAGGGGCAGTCCCCGATTTAATGGGCTACTACTGACAGGCTGATCCAACTCAAACCTGACTGGAGTATCTCGATGCTTGCCCACTGGTTTTTTGCGGCGATTCATCTCTTGGCGTTCGCCCTGGGTTTCTGGGCTGTACTGACCCGCGGCAGCGCTTTTCGGCGGTTAGCCACGGGGCTGGGTGAGGCGCGCAGCGTCTTGATTGCAGATAATCTGTGGGGCATTTCAGCGGTCATTCTGCTGGTCACCGGTGGGATGCGAGCCTTTGCCGGGTACGAAAAGGGCACTGACTACTATCTTCACCAGCCATTGTTTCATCTGAAGATGACACTTTTCGTACTGATTCTGCTACTTGAAATCGCGCCGATGATCACCCTGATCAAATGGCGGATTGCGCAGGCGCGTGGCGCAGCCATTGATGCCAGTCGTGCGAAGCTATTCGCGCGGATCAGCCATATCGAAGCGCTGCTAGTGATGTTGATGGTCGTGGCGGCCACGGGCATGGCGCGGGGAGTGACGTTTGGTTAGCCGAGTACGAATGCATACTTCCCCAGGCTTAATCCGAAACGTCCGACAGCCATGACGTGAGACATGCCGGTAGTATCGGCTTCACGTTCGGGGATGGGGCGGGATGCAGGAGTGATCGCTGTGCGTGAATCTTTAGCCAGCCGTGGTTCGGGGACGAACAGGCTGGCTACTGACTGCAGCAGGATTCAGGATTGCGGCTTGTCCGGGGCGGTCAGGCCTGCCTGAATGCGCTGATAGATTTCTTCGCGGTGTACCGCAACGTCTTTCGGGGCGTTGATGCCAATTCTGACTTGCTGGCCGCTTACGCCCAGAATGGTGATCGTAATGTCATCGCCAATATTTATGCTTTCACCGACTTTGCGGGTGAGTATCAGCATGGTCTTCTCCTTGATTGCTTTGTAGGGCACCTGATTCGGACAGTGCAGAGGTCGGTGGTATCTATAGATTAGTGCGAAGTTTCACGGTTTGGGTGCCTCTTTCTGACGCGCAGATGCTGCATTGATTCCCAAGGCGTAACTATACAGAGGCCGCCTCCATGATTCTCGTTGTTTTGCGCCCATTTTGCGGCACTCGAGAAGTATTCATGGGTGTTAAAATCTCCGCTTTCAGCATTCAGAGGGAAGCGTTGTGCGCAAAATGGCTTTGGTAATCGCAGTACTGGCATTGGCGGGATGCGGTGAGGATAAGCGCGCTGATGCGCCAAAGCCGCAGCCAGCCGTGGCGGCAGCGCCAGCGGCGGTATCTGCGCCGCAGTGGGATCTGGAAGTGCGAGGTGAAATAACCCAGGCTGTCAGCGACCTGAGTGGCTGGCTGATCGAGCACAGTTTCGTTTCCAGCGTGATCAAGGAAAATGGCAAGACCCGCATCCTGATGGGGCCATTCAATTCCAAAGCCGAAGCTGAAGCCAAGCAGGAAGAAGTGCGCGCGGCGCTGACCCGGGCGAAAAAACAGAACATCGAACTGCTGGTCATCGAGCATCCGGTGACTCAGTAAGACGTCATCGGCCGCCCAAACGCTTGGGCGCCAGCAGCACGATTGAAAACGAAAAAGGCCTGGGGCATTCAACCCCAGGCCTTTTTGTTTTCAACAAGCGCTTAACCGCAAGCTTTCATGTCCACCGGCCCGACAAACTCGTTGCCGCGCCCCATCACGCACGCCACGCTCTGATTGCGCTGACGTTCCCAGGCCTGTACCGGATAGGTTTTGTTCCATGCTTCGTACAGTTGCCGATCCTGTTTCGACAGGCGCAAACCGTACTGCTTGCTCATGTAAAAGTACGTTCGGGCGATCATTCCGCGAATGGAAGGGCGGGGCATGACCTTTTTTGCCTTGAAGTCGACCTGGGTCAGGCATGAACCGTATTGACCCGATTGCTCCGGCAACCAGCCAAAACTGAAATTGCTGCGATCGCCATTCACCTCGCCGATGCTCGGCACCAGATTATGCAAGTCGGCCTCGGCCTTCTGGTAAGTCGGGTCGTAGCGCGTGCAGTTCTTGCGTCCGCCTTCCTGCCAGCACTGACGCTGATGGCCGATCTGCCAGGCGGGGACGATGTGCTCCCACTCGATGCGCGAAGCGCGCTTGGCATTTTTGCGTGGCACATAACCGCAGGCCGACAGGTCCACCTTGTTGCCGGTGTATTTACAGCCGCAATAGAACTCGGTGGATTGTGGGGCGTACAGCTTCCAGGCGACTTTCTTGGCTTCGTTGAAGGTGCGCGGGGCGTCAGCTTGCGCGCCCATCGCGAAGAGCAAAAACAGCAAAGCAAAAAAACGGACACTCATTGACTCAATCTTCCTTCGGCACAACCCAGAAAATCTGCACACCGCCATCGTCGCGGTAGGCGAGGGTGACGTTGTCGTTTTCGTCGATTTCTTCGAGTAGTTGCTCCCACTCATCCACTGGCTCGTCCGGAAGTCGGAAGATCAGGGCCGCCTTGGCTTTCTGGGCGGTGGGGGAGTTGATGATTTTCTGAACGCGCATACCCATGCGTACATAGGCATCAGGAGAGGCAGAGGTGGTGGCCACGGAATTGTCCTTATTAAGCTGTACGTGCATACAGTATTTAACTGTAGGCATTTTCGCAACTGCTTAAAATTCAAGAAAATCCTCTGACAGCAGTTTTTCCCGATTGGTGTAGGACGAAGGAGATTTTTTTATCAGACAAGAGACCACTCGCCACGGCCGGCGAGTGGTGAAAGCGGTGCCCGACCGGAACCGGTCGGGCGAGGGCGAATCAGTATTCCCAGAACATCCGTTGCAGCTCTTTGCTGTCATTGGTCTTGGTCAGCGCGACCATGGCCAGGATGCGGGCCTTCTGTGGGTTCAGGTCATGGGCCACAACCCAGTCGTACTTGTCGTCTGGCTGTTCGGCGTTACGCAATACGAAGCCACCGGCGTTGACGTGGGAGGAGCGAATGATTTGTACGCCATCCTTGCGCAGGGCTTGCAGAGCTGGGACCACGCGCGAAGACACCGAACCGTTGCCGGTGCCCGCGTGGATGATGGCTTTGGCGCCGGATTGAGCCAGCGCTTTGTAGGCGGTATCACTCACGTTGCCGTAGGAATAGGCGATTTCGACGTCAGGCAGGCTCTTGATGTTCTTGATGTCGAACTCCGAGTCCATGGTGTGACGCTTGGCCGGAAGGCGGAACCAGTAGGATTTGCCTTCGACCACCATGCCGAGAGGACCCCAGGCACTTTTAAACGCCTCGGTCTTGATGTTGATCATCTTGCTGACGTCGCGACCCGACTGAATTTCATCGTTCATGGTCACCAGTACGCCTTTGCCGCGCGCGTCTTTGCTGCCGGCTACGGCCACGGCGTTGTACAGGTTCAGCATGCCGTCTGCGGACATCGCGGTGCCTGGGCGCATGGAGCCCACGACGATGATCGGCTTGTCGGTTTTTTCCACCAGGTTCAGGAAGTAGGCAGTTTCTTCCAGGGTGTCGGTGCCGTGGGTGATGACGATGCCATCGACGTCTTTGCTGTCAGCCAGTTCGGCCACGCGACGACCCAGTTGCAGCAGGTTGTCGTTGGTAATGCTTTCGGAGGCGATCTGCATGACCTGTTCGCCGCGAACATTGGCCAATTGGCTCAGTTCCGGAACGCCGGCGATCAACTGTTCGATGCCGACTTTCGCCGCTTGATACGTCGCGCTGTTGGCGGCGCTGGCGCCCGCGCCGGCAATGGTGCCGCCGGTGGCCAGGATCACCACGTTCGCCAGTTTCTGTTTGGTTTCGACTTCTTTCGCCTGAAGGGCTGTCGGAAGGAGTAGCAGGAGGGCCAAGGCGCCCGGAACAAAAGTCTTGAAAGCAGATGTCATTATTTTTCTCTCTAGTAGTGAGACGGTGCGGATGCAGGTTCATCTAGATGCGCCCCGGACAGATCTGAATGTCTGGGGTGAATGAGAGGGAGCAGGATCTGTACCAGTCATGTCTGGAAATAAAAAATAGCTTTAACCCAATGATTTGTATCAATTATTCGGACTGTGTTGAGCGAGGTTTAAACGTCCTGTTGTCCGGTTTTCCGAATATGTTTGTCATTTGCGTTCGGCTCTCCGAAAAGGGCTACGACTTCTGTTGAACAGGTCTTCTTGCCAGACGGCAAATCATTGCTAAAGAAACCCGCGCGCAGGTCGATGCCTCTCTGAAGGATCTTTTTATTCAGGAGTTCACATGTCGTTTTCGATAGGCTTTCCCAATGCAGGCGCAATCACCATCGGTGGCAAATCCACCGCAACGATCAAAGCCTTGAGCGAATCAACTTCCGAGGCTTCGACACTGGCGTTGGGTACCGAGGAGGAGGGTGGCGCCACCAAGGTCCGGACCGGCGGCGCGGTGATCGAAACGAAAACGGAAAGCGATAGCGAAAGCGGCAGCGACCAAAGCGTCGTGGTGAAGATGTTGCTCAAGCGTATGCAGGAGCTGCAGCAGCAACTGCGCGAACAACAGCAACAATTGGCGGCGGCTCAAGTGGCGAATTACCCGACACCGGAAGCCAAGACCGATGTCGTCATGTCGATTCAGGGGCAAATTGCCAACACCAGCGGGGCGCTGGCGGAAGTCACAGGCAATCTGGTCAAGGAACTGGCCAAGAGCTCCGGCTCGGGCGGTGTGATCAGCACCACGGCATAAGCGGTTTTGTTACCGCAAGCACAAACCGTGTTTTTCGGCCGTTGACAAATAGCGGCAGGGTTCGCATAGTTCGGTCTACGCAAACGTTTGCGCGGCACTGCCGATGGCTTGTTCCATCGGTTTGCGCGGTGAAACTCATGCCAGCGCAAGCGTTGCTCAGAATAATCATAAGATCGGAGTGAACCCATGAAGCTGCCATTCGCTGGACGTCTTCTCGCTGTCGCTATGCTGGCTGCCGCATCCGCCGCGTTGCCTGTCTCCTCGGCCTTCGCCGACACTGAAAAACCCAAAGTCGCGCTGGTCATGAAATCCCTGGCCAACGAATTCTTCCTGACCATGGAAGACGGCGCCAAGGCCTACCAGAAAGATCACTCCGCCGATTTCGACCTGATCTCCAACGGCATCAAGGACGAAACGGACACTGCGGGCCAGACACGTATCGTCGAGCAAATGATTCTGGCCAAGGTCAATGCACTGGTGATCGCACCTGCTGACTCGAAGGCCATGGTCCCGGTGATCAAGAAAGCCATCGATGCCGGCATCACCGTGGTCAACATCGATAACCAGCTGGATCCAGCGGTCGTCAAAAGCAAAAACATCAATGTTCCGTTCGTAGGTCCCGACAACCGCAAGGGTGCGCGTCTGGTGGGTGAGTACCTGGCCAAGCAGCTGAAGGCCGGTGACGAAGTCGGCATCATCGAAGGTGTGTCCACCACCACCAACGCCCAGGCCCGCACTGCAGGTTTCAAGGATGCGATGGAAGCGGCGCAGATCAAGGTCGTGTCCCTGCAATCCGGTGATTGGGAAATCGATAAAGGCAACAAGGTCGCCGCGTCGATCCTCAGCGAATACCCGCAAGTCAAAGCCCTGCTGGCCGGCAACGACAGCATGGCTGTCGGCGCAGTGTCTGCCGTGCGTGCCGCGGGCAAGGCCGGCAAGGTGCAAGTGGTCGGCTACGACAACATCAACGCCATCAAGCCGATGCTCAAGGATGGCCGTGTCCTGGCCACCGCTGACCAGTTCGCTGCCAGGCAAGCCGTGTTCGGCATCGAGACGGCGCTGAAGATCGTCAAGGGTGAGAAAGTCGACAGCGGCACCAACGGCGTAATCGAAACTCCGGTAGAGCTGGTTACCAAGTAGTCCTTCTGGCGACACAACGGTGCTCGCCCGTCCGGGCGAGCGCATGGAGAGTTTTTATGTCTGTTTGCGCTCCGAACGCTGTCCTCTCGGTCAGCGGTATCGGCAAGACCTACGCGCAGCCTGTCCTCACCGGTATCGACCTGACGCTGATACGCGGCGAAGTGTTGGCGCTGACCGGCGAGAACGGCGCCGGCAAAAGCACGCTGTCGAAGATCATTGGTGGATTGGTCACCCCGACCACCGGCCAGATGCAATTCCAGGGGCAGGATTACCGCCCCGGCAGCCGTACCCAGGCTGAAGACCTGGGTATCCGAATGGTCATGCAGGAACTCAATCTGTTGCCGACCCTGTCGGTGGCGGAAAACCTGTTTCTCGATAACCTGCCCAGCAACGGCGGCTGGATCAGTCGCAAGCAATTGCGCAAGGCCGCGATCGAAGCCATGGCTCAGGTCGGGCTCGATGCGATCGACCCGGACACCCTCGTCGGCGAACTGGGCATCGGTCACCAGCAAATGGTCGAGATCGCCCGCAACCTGATCGGCGATTGCCATGTGCTGATCCTCGACGAACCGACCGCGATGCTGACGGCCCGTGAAGTCGAAATGCTGTTCGAGCAAATCACGCGCCTGCAAGCTCGTGGCGTGTCGATCATCTATATCTCCCATCGCCTCGAAGAGCTGGCGCGGGTGGCTCAGCGCATTGCGGTGTTGCGCGACGGCAATCTGGTTTGCGTCGAGCCGATGGCCAACTACAACAGTGAGCAATTGGTGACCTTGATGGTTGGCCGTGAGCTCGGTGAACACATCGACATGGGGCCGCGCAACATCGGCGCTTCGGCGTTGACGGTCAAGGGGCTGACCCGTTCCGACAAAGTGCGCGACGTCTCCTTCGAAGTGCGCGCCGGCGAGATCTACGGGATCTCCGGTTTGATCGGGGCAGGGCGCACCGAGTTGCTACGCCTGATCTTCGGCGCCGACATAGCGGACAGCGGCACGGTTGCGCTGGGTTCGCCGGCACAGGTCGTGAACATTCGTTCGCCGGCGGACGCGGTCGGTCATGGCATTGCCCTGATCACCGAAGACCGCAAGGGCGAGGGCTTGCTGCTGACGCAATCGATCAGCGCGAATATTGCCCTGGGTAACATGCCGGAGATTTCCCGCGGCGGTTTCGTCAACAACGGTGACGAGATGTCGTTGGCCCAGCGTCAGATCGACGCCATGCGCATCCGCAGTTCCAGCCCGACGCAATTGGTCTCGGAGTTGTCCGGCGGCAATCAGCAGAAAGTCGTGATCGGCCGTTGGCTGGAACGCGATTGTTCGGTGTTGCTGTTCGACGAGCCGACTCGCGGCATCGACGTCGGCGCCAAATTCGACATCTATGCACTGCTCGGTGAGCTGACTCGTCAGGGCAAGGCGCTGGTGGTGGTGTCCAGCGACCTGCGCGAACTGATGCTGATCTGCGACCGCATTGGCGTGTTGTCGGCGGGGCGTCTGATCGAGACATTCGAGCGCGACAGCTGGACCCAGGATGACTTGCTTGCCGCTGCTTTTGCCGGCTATCAAAAACGTGATGCGCTGCTCAACGAAGCAGCGCCTAGGGATCTTTCATGAAAACTGCAACATCTGCCGGTAAACGTAGTGGCAATTTTTACGGCCTCGGCACCTATCTGGGCCTGGCCGGTGCCTTGCTGGCGATGGTCGCGCTGTTCTCGGTCCTGAGCAGCCATTTTCTGTCTTACGACACGTTCAGCACCCTGGCCAACCAGATTCCGGACTTGATGGTGCTGGCGGTCGGCATGACGTTCGTGTTGATCATCGGCGGCATCGACCTGTCGGTGGGCTCGGTGCTGGCACTCGCGGCGTCGACGGTCAGCGTGGCGATTCTCGGCTGGGGCTGGAGCGTATTGCCGGCAGCATTGCTCGGTATGGCGGCGGCCGCATTGGCAGGGACGATCACCGGTTCGATCACCGTGGCGTGGCGGATTCCTTCGTTCATCGTCTCCCTCGGCGTGCTGGAAATGGCGCGTGGTGTGGCGTATCAGATGACCGGCTCGCGCACCGCCTATATCGGTGATGCCTTTGCCTGGCTGTCCAACCCGATCGCCTTCGGCATTTCGCCGTCGTTCATCATTGCCTTGCTCATCATCTTCATTGCCCAGGCCGTGTTGACCCGCACGGTGTTCGGGCGCTACCTGATCGGTATCGGCACCAACGAAGAAGCCGTGCGTCTGGCAGGGATCAATCCGAAACCCTACAAGATTCTGGTGTTCAGTCTGATGGGGCTGCTGGCCGGTATCGCCGCGCTGTTCCAGATTTCCCGCCTGGAGGCGGCGGACCCGAATGCCGGGTCCGGCCTGGAGCTGCAAGTGATCGCCGCGGTGGTGATTGGCGGCACCAGCTTGATGGGCGGGCGCGGTTCGGTCATCAGCACGTTTTTCGGGGTGTTGATCATCTCGGTACTGGCGGCCGGTCTGGCGCAGATCGGCGCAACCGAACCGACCAAACGCATCATCACCGGCGCGGTCATCGTGGTGGCGGTGGTGCTTGATACCTATCGCAGTCAGCGCGCAAGCCGGCGGACCTGAGTCATGGCAACAATCAAGGATGTGGCAGCGCTCGCGGGGATTTCCTACACCACGGTTTCCCATGTGGTGAACAAGACCCGGCCTGTCAGCGAAGAAGTGCGGATCAAGGTCGAAGCGGCAATCAAAAGTCTCGACTACGTGCCCAGCGCCGTGGCCCGCTCATTAAAAGCCAAGACCACCGCGACTATCGGTCTGCTGGTGCCCAACAGCCTCAACCCGTACTTCGCCGAGCTGGCGCGCGGCATCGAGGATTACTGCGAGCGCAATGGCTATTGCGTGATCCTCTGCAATTCCGATGACAACCCGGACAAGCAACGCAGCTACCTGCGCGTGTTGCTGGAAAAACGCATAGACGGGCTGATCGTGGCATCGGCCGGTGGGGACGCGGTGCTGGCAGAAGGTCTGGCGGGCGTGCGCACGCCGATGGTGATTGTCGACCGTGGGCTGGAAGGGGTTGATGCGGACCTGGTGCGCATCGATCACGAGTACGGCGCTTATCTGGCGACCCGTCATCTTCTGGAATTGGGGCATCGGGACATCGCCACCATTGGCGGGCCGGCCAGTACCAGCGTCGCGCAGATGCGTCTGGCAGGTTATTGCCGCGCCTTGAAAGAGGCGGGCGTCGAAGTACCTCGCGAACGCATGCTGGAAAGCGACTTCACCAGTACCGGCGGTTACAGCGCGGCTGCGATCCTCCTGGACAACAATCCGCCCAGCGCTATCTTCGCCGGTAACGACATGATCGGCATCGGCGTGTTGCGCGCCGCCGCCGAGCGCAATATTCGTGTGCCGAGCGAACTGTCGGTGATTGGCTTCGACGATATCCAGATGAGCCGTTATGTCTACCCGGCGCTGACCACCGTGGGGCAGTCGATCCTGCAGCTCGGCGAGATGGCGGCCGAAGTGCTGTTGCGCAGGATCGCCACCCCGGCCATGGCCACCGATCAACGGATCGTGACGCCCAGCATTGTGCTGCGCGAATCGACTGCGCCGCTGGCCGGTGTGTTTGACCACTTCCGTTAAACAGAAAGCACCGTTGAAATTGCATTTATGAGTAGTGATGTATGCCAGCAAAAGTAGTGGTGATAGGCAGCCTGAACATGGACCTGGTGACCCGCGCGTCACGGTTGCCCCGTGGCGGTGAAACGCTGATTGGTGAGTCGTTTGCCACGGTCTCCGGTGGCAAGGGTGCGAATCAGGCGGTTGCTGCGGCGCGACTGGGTGCGCAGGTGTCGATGGTCGGTTGCGTGGGCAGCGATGCCTATGGCGAGGAACTGCGCGGAGCGCTGTTGGCCGACCGTATCGATTGTCAGGCGGTCAGCACCGTCGATGGTGCCAGCGGTGTGGCGTTGATTGTGGTCGATGACAACAGCCAGAACGCGATCGTGATTGTCGCCGGTGCCAATGGTGCACTGACGCCGGCAGTGATTGACCGCTTCGATGCGGTGTTGCAAGCGGCGGATGTGATCATCTGTCAGCTCGAAGTGCCGGATGCCACGGTCGGTCATGCGCTCAAGCGCGGTCGTGAACTGGGGAAAACCGTGATTCTCAACCCGGCGCCCGCCAGCCGACCGTTGCCGGCAGACTGGTATGCGGCCATCGACTATCTGATCCCTAACGAGAGCGAAGCCTCGGCCCTTAGCGGTTTGCCGGTGGATTCACTGGAAACCGCCGAAGTCGCGGCGACCCGATTGATCTCCATGGGGGCCGGCAAGGTGATCATCACCCTCGGTGCCCAAGGCTCGCTGTTTGCCAATGGAAACAGCTTCGAACACTTTCCGGCGCCGAAGGTAAAGGCGGTCGATACCACGGCGGCGGGCGATACCTTTGTCGGTGGCTTTGCTGCCGCACTGGCCGCCGGCAAAAACGAGGTGCAAGCGATCCGTTTCGGCCAGGTCGCTGCGGCGCTGTCAGTGACCCGTGCCGGCGCGCAACCCTCGATCCCCACTTTGTCCGACGTACAGGCCTTTAAAGCACCATGAAAAAAACACCGTTGCTCAACATCGCGCTGTCGCGACTGATCGCTTCCCTGGGGCATGGCGACATGGTCGTGATTGGCGATGCCGGCCTGCCGGTTCCGTCGGGTGTCGAGCTGATCGACCTGGCCTTGACCCACGGCGTTCCGGATTTCATCAGCACGTTGAAGGTTGTGCTCAGCGAAATGCAGGTCGAAAGCCATGTCTTGGCCCAGGAGATTCTGGACAAGCAGCCGTCGGCGCTGGTGACACTGGATGAGCTGAATGCCGAAGGTGCGCTGGGTCGGCGTGAGCTGCTCAGTCATGACCAATTCAAAGTCCTGAGCCGACAGGCGCGGGCGATTGTTCGTACAGGCGAATGTCAGCCGTACTGCAACGTCGTGCTGGTGGCCGGGGTCACGTTCTGATTCGTTTTCGTCTATCTGCTTTTCCACGCACAAGGAGTGCGCTATGTACCGCTATGCTCAGAAACTGCACCATCTGCTCCGGAGTCTGCTGCTTTTGTCCCTGATTACCGCAACAAGCGCCCAGGCGGCGGAAAAGATCGACTTGATCATCGACACCGACCCGGGTGCCGACGACGTGGTCGCTTTGCTGTTTGCGCTGGCGTCACCAGAAGAACTGAACATCCGCGCGTTGACCACCGTCGCTGGTAACGTACGTCTGGACAAGACCTCGCGTAATGCGCGGCTGGCCCGCGAATGGGCGGGGCGCGAGGATGTGCCGGTTTATGCCGGTGCGCCGAAACCGCTGATGCGTACGCCGATTTATGCCGAGAACATTCATGGTAAAGAAGGCCTGTCGGGCGTCACCGTGCATGAGCCAAAGCAAGGTTTGGCAAAGGGCAATGCAGTCAATTACCTGATCGACACCTTGAAAACCGCCAAACCCCACAGCATCACCATCGCTATGCTCGGTCCACAGACCAACCTGGCGCTGGCGTTGATCCAGGAGCCCGAAATCGTTCAGGGCATCAAGGAAGTGGTGATCATGGGCGGTGCTCACTTCAACGGTGGCAACATCACCCCGGTGGCCGAGTTCAACCTGTTCGCCGACCCGCAGGCTGCTGAAGTGGTGCTGAAAAGTGGCGTCAAACTGACCTATCTGCCATTGGACGTGACCCACAAGATCCTCACCAGCGAAGCGCGCCTGAAGCAGATCGCCGCACTGAACAACAATGCCAGCAAGCTGGTGGGCGATATTCTCAACGAGTACGTCAAAGGCGACATGGAGCACTACGGTCTTCCGGGTGGCCCGGTGCATGACGCCACGGTCATTGCCTACCTGCTCAAGCCCGAGCTGTTCACTGGCCGTTCGGTCAATGTGGTGGTTGATAGCCGCGAAGGCCCGACCTTCGGTCAAACCATCGTCGACTGGTATGACGGCCTGAAAGCGCCGAAAAACGCTTTCTGGGTCGAAAGCGGTGATGCCCAGGGTTTCTTCGACCTGCTGACCCAGCGTCTGGCTCGTCTGAAGTAAGTTGTACTCCCGCAGGTGCCAGCCTGCGGGGTTACTCCCTTTCGTTGTATTCAGCGCCCTTGTAGTCGGCCGGGTACTTCTCGAATATCTGTGCGATGAAGGTTTGCGCCGCTTCAGTCCCCAGTTCCTTGACCAATAGATCGATACCAATGATTGCCAGCTCTTCCGGACTGCCCGGGCTGTAAGAGCTGTGGCCTTGTGGCCACTTGGCTTTGATGTCGGCGTCGATGCTTACGGTGGTCATGTTGGCGCTCGTGAATTCGGGAAAGTCTGGGGGGTGAGTTAAGCATTTTGCAGAGTGTTTGGCACTCCGACTTAGGCATGAGGGAAAGGCTATGCGACACTTGGTTTTTGATGATTTTTCAAGGACCGTGCTGTGCAGATTGATTTGAACTCTCCTGACGGCTTGACCCTTGAGGCGGTGCGCCAGCTGCTGGCCTCTGCCAGTGATGATGAGCACACCCAATTGCGGGTGACCAAGGGCGGCATCGCTTACATTTCATCGGGTGTCGTGGGCGGCACTGACATCGGCGGGCTGCTGTTTCGTCTGGAGACGTGGGCCAAGGGCTCGGGGTATGTGGGATTGGTCGCGGCCAGTGACGAAGTGTGGGTCATGCAGATCTTCAATGCGCTGAAAGAGAACTGGCCATCACCACCATTCGATTACATCGATATTTATTGAGCGCAGGTCATATTCAGTCACGATTGCGGGGTGAATGACCGGGAGTGCTCAGGCAAACTCGCCGCTTGTCCGGGTCGAGGGCAGGGCGCTGGCGCTGCCTGTGAAACCAAACTCCAGATTGGCGGTCGCACGATCTCAGCTTAACTATTGAAAAAAGGAGGCTTCATGCCTTGGAAGCTCGCGTCATTGGGTACTTTGTTGGCCGCTAGTCTGCTGGCAGGTTGCAGCAGCACATCTACCGAATCGGCAACAGACCCTGTCACGACGACGGATACCGGCCACAGTCGATGCGAAGCAAAGGCTGCCGAATTCACCATTGGCAAAAAGGCTTCGCCCGCGCTGCTGGAACAGGCGCGTGTTCGCGCAGGTGCGCAGAATGCCCGTATCCTCAAGCCTGACGATATGGTGACGCTGGAGTACCGCTCCGACCGCTTGAACCTGAACACCGATGCCAACCTGGTGATCACGCGCATCAACTGCGGCTGATAGCGTCCGGCTTTTGCTTCACCCATAAAAAACCCCGTCACATGGACGGGGTTTTTTTAGTGCGCCAAGAAATTACTCTGGGCGAACTTGAGCAGCTTGCATACCCTTTTGGCCTTTCTCAGCCACGAAGGAAACAGTCTGGCCTTCTTTCAGGCTTTTGAAACCGTCGCTTTCGATAGCTTTGAAGTGTACGAACAGGTCGTCACCGCCACCTTGAGGAGTGATGAAGCCGAAGCCTTTTTCATCGTTGAACCATTTAACGGTGCCGGTTTGGCGATTAGACATGGTGTATCTCCAAGAAACATATATTTTCAGTAGTACTGTGCTGCTCAGGCCAACTGGGCACACCGGGGTATCATAGTCGAAATGTTCGCTTTGGGAGCCCCCCGGACGTGCTGTTTGCCCTACAGTCGCGCTTTCTTTGTTGCCTGATGTGGCTGAAAGCCCCGATTTAAAAGGCTTTCAGCCGAAAGTAAAGACGATAAAAAAACCTGTAAAACCTGCATAAATTGTCGAAAAAAGCGGTTTTCAGATGCCTTTTACCGGCGCGAAACCCTTTTTTGACACCTTGTCGGGCTTATTTTTTCTGCGGATTATTGGCCTTGCACTTGGAAATCTGGGTCAGGGCCTGTTGTTTCAGGGCGTCACTGGCCTGGTTGTCCATCAGCGACTGAATGTCGCTGGCCGGGTATGACTTGATGGCATCGGCACCACAAGCGCAGTGGGCTTTTGCAGCCGCAGCGCCGATCTGAGGGGTGGCCGCTTGAGTGCACTGAGCCATGTATTTCTCGCGCTCGCCCTTCGGCCAATCGGCATGGGCGGCCAACGGCAGCAACAGGACGATGGGGGCGACTACTGCGAACAAACGATTCAGACGCATGCTGGGATGCTCCTTGTGGGTCAATGTCTTGTTATCTGAGGGGTAAAGCGGGGTTCAAGTTCAGCACTCTGGCATAAAAAGGACTGATTTGCCCCAGCAGAAAACCTCGGCACCGCGACGACCGTTCATCTGTGCTAGCATGCCTGGCTCGAGTATTTGCAAGCTCCGCAGACCTTCAGTCGCGGTGGCGGCAGATGTTCGAATAACCCTGATTTGAATCCCAGTCACTCTGGTTCGGTTTTCCGGTTGGCCGCAAGGCTCCTGCCG
Organism: Pseudomonas sp. BF-B-15; assembly: GCF_019946675.1. Taxonomy (NCBI): domain Bacteria; kingdom Pseudomonadati; phylum Pseudomonadota; class Gammaproteobacteria; order Pseudomonadales; family Pseudomonadaceae; genus Pseudomonas; species Pseudomonas sp. BF-B-15. Next base: position 55,967 of record NZ_JAGYFZ010000004.1, on the reverse strand, counting down.
CTGTAAGGCAGGCGTTCGTCATTGAATGGCCTGGACCGGATCTTGTACTGGCTCATCCCAACCCACGTGACCTTTGGTAGGGGTCACCACTAGGAGAGGAGGCGCCATGCCAACTATTACTCTTCCCGACGGCAGTCAACGTTCATTCGATCACCCGGTTTCCGTAGCCGAGGTCGCCGCATCCATTGGTGCAGGTCTGGCCAAGGCCACCGTGGCCGGCAAGGTCGATGGCAAGCTGGTCGACGCCAGCGACATCATCAGCGCCGACGCTACGCTGCAAATCATTACGCCAAAGGATGAAGAGGGGCTGGAGATCATTCGCCACTCTTGCGCCCACCTGGTTGGCCATGCGGTCAAGCAGCTGTATCCGACCGCCAAAATGGTCATCGGCCCGGTCATCGACGAAGGCTTCTATTACGACATCGCCTTCGAGCGTCCTTTTACTCCGGACGACCTGGCCGCCATCGAACAGCGCATGCAACAGCTGATCGAAAAAGATTACGACGTGATCAAGAAAGTCACTCCGCGCGCCGAAGTGATCGAAGTGTTCAAGGCCCGTGGCGAAGACTACAAGCTGCGCCTGGTCGAGGACATGCCGAACGAACAGGCCATGGGCCTGTACTATCACGAAGAATACGTCGACATGTGCCGCGGTCCGCACGTGCCGAACACCCGCTTCCTGAAATCCTTCAAGCTGACCAAGTTGTCCGGCGCCTACTGGCGTGGCGATGCCAAAAACGAGCAATTGCAGCGCGTCTACGGCACCGCATGGGCGGACAAGAAGCAGCTGGCGGCTTACATCCAGCGCATCGAAGAAGCTGAAAAGCGCGATCACCGCAAGATCGGCAAGCGCCTGGGCCTGTTCCACACCCAGGAAGAGTCGCCGGGCATGGTGTTCTGGCACCCGAACGGCTGGACGCTGTATCAGGTACTCGAGCAGTACATGCGCAAGGTTCAGCGCGACAACGGCTACCTGGAGATCAAGACTCCACAAGTCGTTGACCGCAGCCTGTGGGAGAAATCCGGGCACTGGGCCAACTACGCCGACAACATGTTCACCACTCAGTCGGAAAACCGCGACTACGCCATCAAGCCAATGAACTGCCCTTGCCACGTGCAAGTGTTCAACCAGGGCCTGAAAAGCTACCGCGAGTTGCCGATGCGCCTGGCCGAGTTCGGTGCCTGCCACCGTAACGAGCCATCGGGTGCACTGCACGGCATCATGCGTGTGCGTGCGTTCACTCAGGACGACGCCCACATCTTCTGCACCGAAGAGCAGATGCAGGCCGAATCCGCTGCGTTCATCAAGCTGACCATGGACGTCTACGCCGACTTCGGTTTCAAAGATGTCGAGATGAAGCTGTCCACTCGTCCGGAAAAACGCGTCGGTTCCGACGAGCTGTGGGACCGCGCCGAAGCCGCATTGGCTGCAGCCCTTGATAGCGCTGGCCTGCCGTACGATCTGCAGCCGGGCGAGGGTGCGTTCTACGGTCCGAAGATCGAGTTCTCGCTGAAAGATTGCCTTGGTCGCGTCTGGCAGTGTGGTACCCTGCAGCTCGATTTTAACCTGCCTGTCCGTCTGGGAGCCGAATACGTCTCCGAAGACAACAGTCGCAAGCATCCGGTGATGTTGCACCGGGCGATCCTCGGATCCTTCGAACGTTTCGTCGGAATCCTGATCGAGCACTACGAGGGTGCATTCCCTGCGTGGCTGGCTCCGACCCAGGCAGTGATCATGAACATCACTGACAAACAGGCCGATTTTGCCGCCGAGGTTGAAAAAACTCTCAACGAAAGCGGATTTCGTGCCAAGTCTGACTTGAGAAATGAAAAGATCGGCTTTAAAATCCGCGAGCATACTTTGCTCAAGGTTCCCTATCTCTTGGTTATCGGAGATCGGGAAGTCGAGATGCAGACTGTCGCTGTGCGTACTCGTGAAGGTGCTGACCTGGGCTCGATGCCCGTCGCCCAGTTCGCTGAGTTTCTCGCGCAAGCGGTTTCCCGGCGTGGTCGCCCAGATTCGGAGTAATTATTATTAAGCGTGAAATGAGACAAGATAAACGAGCTGCACCGAAAGCCCCGATCAACGAGAATATCTCGGCACGCGAGGTTCGGTTAATTGGGGCTGAAGGTGAACAGCTTGGGATTGTGTCAATTGAAGACGCGCTTCTTAAGGCTGAAGAGGCCAAGCTGGATTTGGTGGAGATTTCCGCCGATGCAGTACCCCCTGTTTGCAAACTGATGGACTACGGCAAATCGATCTTCGAGAAGAAGAAGCAGATTGCCGCGGCCAAGAAAAACCAGAAGCAGATTCAGGTTAAAGAAATCAAGTTTCGTCCAGGGACGGAGGAAGGGGATTACCAGGTAAAACTGCGCAACCTGGTACGTTTCCTGAGTGATGGGGACAGGGCCAAGGTATCCTTGCGATTCCGCGGCCGTGAGATGGCCCACCAGGAGCTGGGGATGGAACTCCTCAAGCGAGTTGAAGGTGACTTGCTCGAGTACGGTTCGGTCGAACAGCATCCTAAGATGGAAGGACGCCAGCTGATCATGGTCATCGCCCCGAAAAAGAAGAAGTAATCAACAGGGCACGGCAGGCCTTCTGATTATGTTTATCAACTGAATGCGGAGTATCCGAACATGCCAAAAATGAAAACGAAAAGTGGTGCTGCTAAGCGGTTTCTGAAAACTGCTAACGGTATCAAGCACAAGCACGCTTTCAAGAGCCACATCCTGACTAAAATGTCGACCAAGCGTAAGCGTCAACTGCGCGGTAGCAGCTTGCTGCATCCGTCTGACGTGGCAAAAGTCGAGCGCATGCTGCGCCTTCGTTAATTTTAGTCAAGAATAGAGGAAGTAACTCATGGCTCGTGTAAAGCGTGGCGTCATTGCCCGTAAACGTCACAAAAAAATTCTGAAACTTGCTAAAGGCTACTACGGCGCTCGCTCGCGCGTATTCCGTGTTGCCAAGCAAGCGGTAATCAAGGCAGGCCAATACGCCTACCGTGACCGTCGTCAGAAAAAACGTCAGTTCCGCGCTCTGTGGATCGCTCGTATCAACGCTGGTGCACGTATCAACGGTCTGTCCTACAGCCGTTTCATCGCCGGCCTGAAAAAAGCGTCCATCGAGATCGACCGTAAGGTTCTGGCTGATCTGGCAGTGAACGAAAAAGCGGCGTTTGCTGCGATTGTCGAGAAAGCTAAAGCCACCTTGGCTTAAGTACCCCCGACAGTCACCCGGCCTCACCTCTGTGGGGCCAGGTGTTAAACGTCATAAATAGGGGAAGAGCCTTCAAGCTCTTCCCCTATTTTGTATCTGGAGTCTGTACATGGAAAACCTGGATGCGCTCGTCTCTCAAGCACTAGAGGCTGTGCAAAGCGCTGAAGATATCAATGCCCTGGAGCAAATCCGGGTTCACTACCTTGGCAAAAAGGGCGAATTGACTCAGGTGATGAAGACCCTGGGGAATTTGCCGGCAGAAGAGCGTCCGCAAGTCGGCGCCCTGATCAACGTTGCCAAGGAGCGTGTCACAGAGGTTCTCAATGCCCGCAAGGCACTGTTTGAAGAGGCCGACCTGGCCGCCAAACTGTCTGCCGAGTCCATTGACGTGACCCTGCCTGGCCGTGGCCAGACCTCGGGTGGTCTGCATCCGGTTACTCGCACTCTGGAACGTATCGAACAGTTCTTCACCCACATCGGCTACGGCATCGCCGAAGGCCCTGAGGTCGAAGACGATTACCACAACTTCGAAGCGCTCAACATCCCAGGCCATCACCCGGCCCGGTCGATGCATGACACCTTCTATTTCAATGCCAACATGTTGTTGCGCACCCATACCTCGCCGGTACAGGTCCGCACCATGGAATCGAAACAGCCACCGATCCGCATCGTCTGCCCAGGCCGTGTGTATCGTAGCGACTCCGATATCACCCACTCGCCGATGTTCCACCAGGTCGAAGGCCTGCTGGTCGATCGCGATATCAACTTCGCCGACCTGAAAGGGACCATCGAAGAATTCCTGCGCGTGTTCTTCGAAAAAGAACTGGCCGTGCGTTTCCGTCCTTCGTACTTCCCGTTCACCGAGCCATCCGCTGAAGTCGACATGGAATGCGTGATGTGCAGCGGCAAAGGCTGCCGTGTCTGCAAGCAGACTGGCTGGCTGGAAGTGATGGGCTGCGGCATGGTTCACCCGAACGTGCTGCGCATGTCCGGGATCGACCCGGAAGAGTTTTCGGGCTTTGCCTTCGGCATGGGCGTTGAGCGTCTGGCCATGCTGCGTTACGGCGTGAACGACTTGCGTCTGTTCTTCGACAACGACTTGCGGTTCCTCGCGCAATTTCGCTAGTCGTAACGAATTCTTAGGAGAGCAGGATGAAATTCAGTGAACAATGGCTGCGTGGCTGGGTTAGCCCGCAGGTAAGTCGCGACGAGCTGGTTGCCCGTCTGTCGATGGCCGGTCTTGAGGTCGATAGCGTTACGCCGGCCGCCGGTGAATTCAGCGGTGTGGTGGTGGGCGAGGTGCTGAGCACCGAGCAGCACCTGGACGCTGACAAGTTGCGTGTTTGCCAGGTCAGCAATGGCTCGGAGACTTTCCAGGTCGTGTGCGGTGCGCCAAACGTGCGTCCGGGCCTGAAGATCCCGTTTGCCATGATCGGTGCCGAACTGCCGGGCGACTTCAAAATCAAGAAAGCCAAGCTGCGTGGCGTTGAGTCCAACGGCATGCTGTGCTCGCAAGCTGAACTGCAAGTGGGCGAAGGCAATGATGGCCTGATGGAGTTGCCGGTCGATGCGCCGGTCGGTCAGGACATTCGTGAATACCTGAACCTGGACGACGCCAGCATCGAGGTCGACCTGACCCCGAACCGCGGCGACTGCCTGTCCCTGGCCGGTCTGGCCCGTGAAGTCGGCGCGCTGTACGCCGCTGAAGTCACCCGCCCGGTCGTGGCGACCGTTCCAGCCGTGCACGATGAAGTGCGTTCGGTTGAAGTGCTGGCACCAGCCGCTTGCCCGCGTTACCTGGGTCGAGTCATCCGCAACGTCGACCTGTCCAAGCCTACGCCGCTGTGGATGGTCGAGCGTTTGCGTCGCGCCGATGTGCGCAGCATTGATGCGGCCGTCGACATCACTAACTACGTGATGCTGGAACTGGGTCAGCCGCTGCACGCGTTCGATCTCGCCGAAATCAATGGCGGCATCCGCGTACGTATGGCCGAAGAGGGCGAGAAGCTGGTGCTGCTCGACGGTCAGGAAGTCAGCCTGCGTAGCGATACGCTGGTGATCGCCGACCACACCCGCGCCCTGGCAATCGCCGGCGTAATGGGCGGCGAGCACAGCGGCGTCAACACCGCGACCACTCGTGACATTTTCCTTGAAAGTGCGTTCTTCGATCAGATCGCCGTGGCTGGCAAGGCTCGTTCCTACGGCCTGCACACCGACGCCTCGCACCGCTACGAGCGTGGCGTGGACTGGCAACTGGCCCGTGAAGCCATGGAGCGCGCCACTGGCCTGCTGCTGGACATCACTGGCGGTGAAGCCGGCCCGATCATCGAGACCGTCAGCGAACAGCACCTGCCTTCGATTGCGCCGGTTACCCTGCGTGCGCAACGCATCACTCAGATGCTGGGTATGGAAATGGATTCGGCCGAAGTCGAGCGCCTGCTCAGCGGCCTGGGTCTGAAGATTTCTGCCGATGGGGCAGGGCAGTGGCGCGTTGAAGTGCCGAGCCATCGCTTCGACATCAGCCTCGAAGTCGATCTGATCGAAGAGCTGGCCCGACTGTACGGTTACAACCGTCTGCCGGTTCGCTATCCGCAAGCCCGTCTGGCGCCGCAAGCCAAGGCTGAAGCGCGTAGCGATCTGCCTGAACTGCGTCGCCTGCTGGTGGCTCGCGGTTATCAGGAAGCGATCACCTACAGCTTCATCGATCCGAAACAATTCGAGTTGTTTAATCCGGGTGTCGAGCCGCTGCTGCTGGCTAACCCGATTTCCAACGACATGGCGGCCATGCGCTCGTCCCTGTGGCCTGGTCTGGTCAAGGCGCTTCAGCACAACCTGAACCGTCAACAGGATCGCGTGCGTCTGTTCGAAAGCGGTCTGCGTTTTGTCGGTCAGCTGGAAGGCTTGAAGCAAGAGCCGATGCTGGCAGGTGTCGTTTGCGGTACTCGTCTTCCGGAAGGCTGGGCGCAAGGCCGCGACGTCGTGGATTTCTTCGACGTGAAAGCTGACGTGGAAGCGGTTCTGGGCTTCGCCGGTGCACTGGATTCGTTCACGTTCGTGCCGGGCAAACACCCTGCGTTGCACCCGGGTCAAACCGCGCGCATCGAGCGCGAAGGCCGTTTGGTAGGTTTCGTTGGCGCAATCCACCCTGAATTGTCGAAAACCCTCGGTCTCGACCGTCCGGTCTTCGTTTTCGAGCTGGTTCTGGCCGAAGTGGCGTTGGGTAAAATGCCTAAATTCCAGGAGTTGTCGCGCTTTCCTGAAGTGCGTCGTGACCTTGCGCTGATCGCCGAAAAAGACGTCGCAGCCAGTGCTGTACTGGACGTAATCCGTGAAAATGCAGGGGAATGGCTGACGGACCTCAGGCTATTTGACGTGTATCAGGGTAAAGGCATTGATCCTGATAGAAAAAGCCTTGCAGTCGGCTTGACCTGGCAGCATCCATCGCGCACTCTTAATGACGATGAGGTGAATACCACGACGCAAAACATCCTCACCTCGCTCGAACAAAGGTTGAACGCCACGTTAAGGAAGTGACGTATGGGGGCTCTGACGAAAGCTGAAATGGCGGAACGTCTGTATGAAGAGCTGGGCCTGAATAAACGGGAGGCCAAGGAATTGGTCGAACTGTTTTTTGAAGAAATCAGGCACGCTCTTGAAGACAACGAACAAGTCAAATTGTCCGGTTTCGGCAATTTCGACCTTCGGGACAAACGCCAGCGGCCTGGCCGCAATCCGAAAACGGGTGAAGAAATCCCGATCACGGCTCGCCGTGTGGTCACCTTTCGTCCAGGGCAGAAGTTGAAGGCCCGAGTTGAGGCTTATGCTGGAACCAAGTCATAACGACGAGCTACCCGTCATCCCAGGCAAACGCTACTTCACCATTGGTGAAGTCAGCGAGCTGTGTGCGGTAAAACCGCACGTGCTGCGCTATTGGGAGCAGGAGTTTCCTCAACTCAACCCCGTCAAACGGCGCGGAAACCGCCGGTATTATCAGCGACAAGACGTGCTGATGATCCGGCAGATCCGCGCGCTTCTTTACGATCAAGGGTTCACCATCGGCGGCGCACGCTTGCGTTTGTCCGGCGATGAAGCCAAAGACGACACCACTCAATACAAACAGATGATTCGGCAGATGATCGCCGAATTGGAAGATGTGCTGGTGGTCCTCAAGAAATAAATTCATGCGTTTGAATACTTCCAGTTTTCAAAAGCTTGCGATATATTCTTGAGCGTTCTTCGAGATGAAGGACGAGTTTCACGCCTAGTCGGGGCGTAGCGCAGTCCGGTAGCGCACTAGCATGGGGTGCTAGGGGTCGAGTGTTCGAATCACTCCGTCCCGACCATATTTATCAGTAACTTAGCCGAACTCTAGCCAGTTCGGCTTTTTTACGCGTAGGGACTTTTGCAGGGCTCATCCCGCTTTCCTCCTCAAGATGGTCAGTGCCGGTCCTCGCGAATCGGTGGCTGACACTTTGTTTGCCGCGTCGATCACTTGTCCAGTTCATGCCGGTCGACGGCGACGCCTTGTTTTCCAATGGGAAATTCACGGATGTGCGGGCGTACTTCTGCGTCAAATACCGCACGACACATGCGCAGGTACGCCGGCGCCTGCTTAGCCCGGATGAAACGGGGGAGAAGTGATAGATCCGCAGCCATCACTCTCACTCTCACTCTCACCTCTCCCGATTGACGTGGCTGGCGGCCTCTGCGTCCAGTTTCAATTTGAAATGGCTATTACGAGTGGTGGTTCAATGGTGATAAATTTCGCGTCGTTAGCAAGATGGATGGACGAGAAGGGCGCTCCTAGTCCTGGGATCGGACGACTGCACAACTTTACTTGGCTACAGAGCAGCACTTGTTCCGGTGGACGGTGTATTCGCGCTAACCATTGAGAGACCGAGCAATGCCCGGCAGAAGGGTTACTGGATGCTGAAGAAAAAGCCGGAAAGTAAAGCAGCGGCGACCGCTGCAGAGATTGAAAGATCAATCCAAGCCCTGAGTAAAATGGCTGAACGCCTCTGGGGTGAGGGCCGAGAAGCTGAGGCGAAAGCCCTTCTCGATGCTTTGGATGCATTAAACCGGGCGCTTGATCGGATCAGGATTGGAGAGAGTCGCAGGATTCTCCATTGAGGGTACAAATCAGCTGGCGGCCCAGTTGAGAGCTGGTGATCCGGCAAAAAAGGCAGATATCTGATGTGGCTACTTGAACTTTTATCCCTTCTCGGCGACCTCGGCAATATTCCGCATTACGAAAAACCTCGCAGGGTCTTCACTCGGGGATTTGTCGCATTCTGCGTGCTGGTGGCTGTTTTTGAGCTGATAGTGCTGAACCAGTTCTATGGCACGCGTGGCTGAATTCTTCTGGTGCTGGGAAAAAAGGGGGGCTGAAGAACCGCAAGACCACGCGCTCGGACGCAGCCGGGGTGGCCTGACGACCAAGATTCACATGCTGTGCGATGCCAATGGCGTGCCTTTGCACTTCCTGCTTTCAGGCGGGCAGGCCAGCGATATCGCCTATGCTCAACCGGCGCTGGATGAGGCTTACGTCCCAAGCCTGCCCGGCCGTCCCCGCAAACGCTGCCGTTGGTTGTTGGCCTACAAGGGCTATGGCGCCGAGGCTCTACGTTGTTACTGCGACCGCTACCGGATGCAACCGGTAATCCCGCTGCGCAGCATGAAGCGCAAGCCCAGCCGGGTTTGCCGAGACTGTTTGACCGCCCCAAGTACCGGCAGCGCAACATCATCGAGCATATGTTTGGCTGGTTGAAGGAGAACCGCCGCATCGTTACGCGTTTCGACAAGCTTGCGAGAAGTTATGCGACGATGGTCTCACTGGCTTGTGCCACGCGGTGTTTGCGACATTGCTTTTCGTACAGAGCCTAGGGGGCGAGTGTTCGAATCACTCCGTCCCGACCATATAATTCAAAGGGGTCGCGAGATTTTATCTCGCGGCCCCTTTTTATTTGTTGTCGTTTTCACCCTCAAAAAACGGTTGGCTCTGGGGGAGTCCTCACACTCCAAAGCGCGATTCTCGGCTTTGACGCCTTCTTGTGATCCATAGACGCCGTTTTCTTCCTTTCTTGGAACGCCGAGCATCCAGGGTGTGCTTCCTCTGGTGACCGAAAGGTTAGTTATCAGGGGCGCGCCCCTCCAGGCTTGGTGCTGAAGTGGCACGACTCTGCGGCGACAGTCGAATTCACAGGCAGTGCGTCCGCTAATTCCCTCATTTTTCTATCTCTCGGATCGAACAAGCTGCCTCCCTAAGGCTTGACGTAATAGACTTTTAAATCCATTATGGAAAAATTAATCCATGGCGTGATCAGACAAATCAAAGGTGAAGCCCATAGTAGGTTTCTGCGTGAAGGAGAACTGAATACTCATACCCATCGACCAGCTTTGAACCGATAACAGAAATGATCAGCCACTAGAAATTTTCTGGAGATTTACAATGGATAAAAATTCTAAAAAACGAACATCTGTATTCTCAAAAGGTTTGTTACTCACAAGTTTAGTGTGGGTAACGGCTTGTAATGCCGCGCCTTTCTCAAGTGCCCATGAAGTAGATGACGTTATGGGTTTCCTCATGAGGGAGCAGCGTATCCCTGGGGCGGCAATTACAATTCTTAAAGATGGCAAGCCACTTTATACTTCCGCTTATGGATTTAGTAATCTGGAGAGCAAAACGCCTGCAACGACGGCGACTGTCTTCCAGTCTGGTTCGGTCGGAAAGATGTTTACTTCCTCCGTCATCATGCTGTTGGTACAAGACGGAAAGCTTCAGCTTGACGATCCTATTGCACCCTATTTTCCTGAAGCCAAAGGTATGTGGGACGGAATAACCATTCGCCAAGTCATGCAACAGCGTTCTGGCATACCCGACTATGAGCAATTCAATAGTATCGATATAAAACAAGACTACACAGACGAGCAACTCATTGGCCTTCTCGCATCCAAGAAACTGGATTTCTCTCCGGGGACTCAGTATCGCTACAGCAACTCAGGCTATGTCGCGCTGGGAATGTTGATCAAGCGTGCAAGCGGGAGATTCTACGGCGATCTTCTGCGGGAAAGGCTGTTCAGTCAGTGCGATATGCAAACGGCGCAGGTCAACGTGTTGAAAACCGTTATCCCGAATCGGGCGGCCGGTTACGTTTCCAATAACGGACAGTTGGAAAATCCGGGGCCCGTCTCGCAGAGCCTGGCTCAAACCGCCGATGGAAGCCTGCTGCTGACGATCAATGACCTGGCTGCCTGGGACGCATGCTTGTCCAAAAATAAACCGTTGTCTAAAGAGTCAATCGACGCCGAGTGGGAAGTGCCTTTGATGGCCGACGGGACTCCACCCATTACCGGTTATGGATTTGGTTGGCGCAACAATATTGTGAACGGACATCGGCTTATCGATCATGGTGGGTCGTTTCAGGGATTTCATGCGCACTATGCCAGGTTTGACAATGGCCTTTCCATTGGCTTTTTGGCAAACCTTGAGACTGCTCGTAGCAATTATATAGTTAAGCGTATCGCTGGTATTATTGATCCAGGCCTATTGCCTCTTGAAAAAGAAATTGAAGGTTCAGCGGCTACCACTGAAAAAACCAAAACGGCAATAGTTGCCTTGATGGGTGGCAAAAACGATCCTTTACTGAGTTCCGATATACGCAAGGTGTTTGATGAAAAACACGTAACAGAAATAGAGGCGTCATTTAACAAAGTCACCAATGACACTCAGTTGGTGCAAGTCGGAGAAGAAAAAATTGACGCTGTCACTCACCGTACTTACAAAGCCAGCTCTGGAAAAGTAAATTACATAGATGTTGCAGTGTTGGAAAACAAGATCGTAGGATTGAAATTTTCCTCTGAGTAGTTGGTGATTTTACAGAGGACCGCATCAAGTCCGATAACTTGATGCGGTGGTTCACTACTAGATCCGAAACTGGCTAATCAAACGACCTAGGCGATTACCTAACTCACTGAGACTTCTGGAGGTTTGTGCACCATCTTTGGCGTCCCCGGCGACCACATCAGCCGCCAGGGAGATGTGAGTCATACTACGGTTTACTTCCTCGGCCACAGCGGTCTGCTCTTCGGACGCGCTGGCGATCTGAGCGTTCATGTCGTTAATTGTATAAATCAATTGGCTGATGGCATCCAGCGACAATCCCGCCCGGTTTGCCAGTTCCCCTGTTGTTCGGCCTGTTTCGCTGGAGCGGCCCATCGTGATCATGGCATCTTGGGTGCCTTTTTGAAGCAGGCTGATCATCCCGTGGATTTCCTGGGTACTCTTTTGCGTACGGCTGGCCAGGGCTCGAACTTCGTCGGCGACCACTGCAAAACCACGACCCGCATCGCCAGCCCTTGCTGCTTCAATGGCAGCGTTCAAAGCCAATAGATTGGTTTGCTCCGCAATAGAGCGAATGACGTCAACTACACCGGCAATCAACTGCACGTCCTTGTTCAAGCTGTCCAGAGACGAGCTACTTTGTCCTATTTCCTCAATCAACGAATGAATGCTTTCGATGCTTTTGTTGACGACATCTCTTGCCTGCCCACCAACATCGCTGGTTTCTCGTGCTGCTTGCGAAGCACCTTGGGCGCTGACGGAGACCTGATGCGCAGCCGTGGACATTTCATGAATGGCTGTCGCCACTTGATCAGTCTCTTGGCGCTGACGATCCATGGCCTGCTCTGAGCGCTGGGCCTGGGCCGACATATCTTCGACCAGTGCCGTCAGTTGCCCGGTCATCTCCACGATTTGACGCACAAGGTTATGAATTTTTTCCACAAACAAGTTGAACGAGTGAGCCAAATCACCCAGCTCATCGTTGCTCGAAACTGGCAGGCGGTGTGTCAGGTCGCCATCTCCAGCGGCGATGTCGTCCAGGTTCTTCTTGATGGCCAGTAAAGGTTTCACAATGCTGTTTCCTAGCCAAATGCCAATCAGTGCCACAAGGAGCAGCACGCAAACGGCGAGGAAAAGGATGTACGCGGTGTACTGACCGATTCGCTCATAGCGCTCACTGGCGATGGCCTGTACCTGAACTTCAAGATCATCCAGATTCACTTGCGTGCCCACGATCAAGTCCCACTTCTCCAGATAAACGGTGTAACCGAGCTTGGGCGTAGGTTTCGGGCTGACGGGGGTTTGCCAGTCGTACCGGAAAAAATGTGTACCCGTCTTGGCCGCTTCAACCAGCCCTCGAATCACATACACGCCGTTGGCATCTTTGCTATCAACAAAGCTCTTGCCGATATCGGTGTTCAGGTTGGCGGAGAACACTCGAACAGACGAAGAGTCATAGCCGTAAAAATAGTTTTGTTTAGCGAAACTCAGCGTTCGCAGAATCTTCACAGCCTGATCCCGAGCGTCGGAATCCCCATATTTGGAAGCGTCATATATCGGCTGAATCGACGCTTGGGCAATTTCCATATAGTGCTTCAGTGAAGTTTTTCGCTCATTGATCAAGAGGTCGCGCGTCTGCTCAACCTCCTCGGATGCCAGCTTTTGCAAAACCCAAAAAGTGATGCCGCTGATCACTGCAGCCAGCAAAAGGCCAGGGATGATCGTCAGAAGGATGACTTTGCTACGAAGACTTAACGTCACGATGAGTTTCGCCTCATTCAAGAGATTTTATTTTTATCCACCCATTTTTATCTCGGCCAAGGCTGGCTCGACGACGCATAAAAGGAGGGAAGCTTTTAGGTTGGAGCGGTTGAGCCTGGAGCGATTTAAGGCCTTCTTTTGTTAAAAACACTATTAATGATCGATCGATCAATAGTAGTCTACGCTCAGCTCAAACGGCTTGTCGATGGCCGGTGAGGACGATGGCTGAGTCACCTTCAAGCCAGGTGCTGATATTGGAGATGAGCAGGCGCGATGCACAAAGGTGGGTGCCGGCAATGAGGTATCTCGCTCAATTGCGCGCCATTGACTCAAGAGGGGACGTTGACTACGCCGCGCATCTTTTGCGCAAGACGCAACGTCACGTTGCGTCCTGCCCATATTCTCTCGAGGGGGAGTGCCGCCTATTTTGTTGACCTGACAAACAGTAAAGCGAGTGACCTTTCATTGGAAAGTCACCGCTGTCGAACTTCAGGAGTCTATGGCATGGGCGTTTCTACAAGTGGTACAGCAACGACGATACAAAAAGCTTCAATGACCAGAGGGCTGGTGCTTCTGTTTGCGTTTTGTTGCGGTGCCATCGTGGCCAACATCTATTACGCACAACCGATCATCAGCTTGATTGCCCCGGATATCGGTATGTCGAGTGGCCACGCGAGCCTTATTGTTTCGCTGACTCAGATTGGTTATGCACTCGGATTGTTTTTCCTGGTGCCCTTGGCGGACCTGGTCGAAAACCGCCGACTGATGATAGCGACGATCGTGATTACGATCTTCAGTCTGCTCGCCGCTGGTTTAGCCCGGCAGCCGAGCGTATTTCTTGTCGTATCGGCGCTCATCGGTTTCAGCTCGGTCTCCGTGCAAATGCTTATTCCATTGGCCGCGCATCTGGCACCGGAAGAGTCTCGCGGCCGAGTGGTTGGCGGGATCATGGGCGGCTTGCTGCTGGGGATTTTGCTTGCGCGGCCGCTGTCGAGCCTGATTGCTGATCATTTGGGCTGGCGGGCAGTGTTTATCGGGGCTGCTGCCTTGATGCTCATCATCTCCATAGTGATCGGCATGACCATGCCCAAATGGCAGCCAGCCCATCGTGCGTCGTATGGTCAACTGCTGATGTCCCTTGGACAACTGTTTTGCCGCGAACCCGTATTACGTCAGCGAGCGCTTTATCAAGGGCTGATGTTTGCATCGTTCAGTTTGTTCTGGACCGCCGTACCGCTGGTGTTGAGTCGTGAGTTCGGCCTCACGCAAAGTCAGATTGCGATGTTTTCTCTGGTCGGCGCCATCGGTGCAGTCGCTGCACCTATCAGTGGTCGACTCGCTGATGCAGGGCACACTCGACGAGCCTCACAGTTGGCCATGGTGCTGGGCGTGGTGAGTTTCCTTCCAGCCTTCATTAATCCCTTTTACGGTGTGATTGGTTTGGCTGTCACCGGTGTTGCTCTGGACTTTGCTGTGCAGATGAACATGGTGCTTGGCCAACGAGCCGTCTACGCCTTGGGCACCGCCAACAGAGGCCGCCTGAATGCGTTGTACATGATCAGTATCTTCGTTGGCGGTGCAATCGGTTCCTCGGTGGCCAGTTCGCTTTATGAACATGCCAGCTGGTTGGCGATTGCAGCGGTGGGAAGCGCCTTGTCGCTGGTCGCTCTGATCGCCTTCTCGATTGTTTCTCGTCGAGCCGGGCAGGTTCACTGAGTCGATCGGTCGCTGGAACGCGCAATGCCCAAGATGAGAACGGGGATAGTCGAGGAGTGTCATGGACAAGTTGCTCGCATTGAAAATGTTCGTCCAGGCTGTGGATTCGAAGGGCTTTTCTTCCGCTGCTCGACAGTTGGGCCTGGCGACGTCTTCCGTGACCCGGATGATCGACGGGCTTGAGGCTGAGCTGGGCGCTGTCCTGCTTAACCGTTCCACGCGGCAAATCTCATTGTCAGATGCCGGGGCCGCCTACTACTTGAAAGCGCGGGAGGTGTTGAACGCTGTAGCCGAAGCGGATGCTTCGGTCACTGACCGTGGGGAAGTCCCCGCAGGGCATCTTCGTATTTCCGTACCTGTGGCACTGGGACGTCGTCTGATTGCGCCGCATATCGCCGCGCTTTTGAAGCGTTACCCGCAACTCGTGTTGGACATGACGCTTTCAGACGACATTGTTGAGTTGTTGGGTGAGCGCGTCGATCTATCGATCCGGTTGGGCTCCGCAGCAACAATGGACGGTGTAGTCAGTCGTCCTGTCGGTCATTTCAGTCGTAGGGTGGTTGCCAGTTCCGAGTACCTGAATGCGCATGGTTTCCCCGAACATCCTATGGACCTCATGCAGCACGAATGCATGCGCTTTAGTTATGGCCAAAAGCAACAGGTTTGGAGTTTCTTAAAGTCCGGTGAGAAGACTCGAGTCCCTATTGAAGGCCGCTTTAAAAGCAACAATGCGGAGGTTTTGCGCGAGGTCGCGCTGGCGGGCGGAGGGGTGGCTCTTTTACCTGATTGGCTCGTCAACGATGATATTGGTAGCGGTCACCTGACGTCATTGTTCGAGTCTTTTGTTGTCAATCCGAACGACGCGAGTTCGGTTATCTCTGCGCTGTATCTCCCCAATCATCGCGGCTCCAGGCGCGTCAATGCATTTATCGATTTCATCAGCGAGTTGCTCGGGCCTGAGGGCTTGCCAGTGAGCTGATCTCGTTACCGTTGATTAATTTAAAGCGTTGGATTTCGACGTAATGGACCACTTTCGCTGTGTAGATACAGCAGACCCGGGAGGTTTGAATGAGCGCCGCAACATTGCATTACGTGTACGACCCGTTCTGTGGCTGGTGCTATGGAGCGGCACCAATGATCACGGCGGCCACCACGATTCCTGGCCTGGAAATTCAGGCTCATGGTGTAGGCATGTTATCGGGAGACAAAAGCAAGTTTGTGTCGGGTGAGTGGCGCGATTTTGTTCGTCCCCACGAAGCTCGGATTACCGCGTTCAGCAAACAAACCTTCGCAGACGCTTACGTCCAGGGCGTACTCGACCATGAAAACGTTTACCTGGACTCTTCACCGCCCATTGCAGCCATGATGACGGCTCAACAGCTGTCAGGACGCGGCATTGAAATGCTCAAGCGTTTGCAAGTCGCGTACTACCAGGAGGGACGGGCCATTGCTGACCGTGGGGTGATTGCCGACATTGCCGGCGAGCTTGGCTTTGAATCAGATACGTTTATGGCGGCTTTTGATTCGGTCACCGCAGACTCATTGCAGGATCATCTTGAGCGCAGTAACGGGATGCTGGAAGCCCTGAGTGCGCGTGGCTTTCCAGCATTTGCGCTGGAAATCGATGGTGAGATGGAAGTGTTGGCCATGGGGCATTATTTAAGTCGACCCACATTGTTCAAGACGGATATTGAAAGCCGCCTGGCCAAATAGGTGTGGTTCATAGCCAGCACATTCTTTTGTTTTGTATGATGCCTGAATGAAGCTCTAGTGAGGCGTTATGCAAGACTCAAAAAATGTGGACGAGAACGAGCCAGGCAAGTCAAAAGACTCCGCAAGCCTCGTCAAATCGACGACTCGACGCCTTTCGCCAGAGGTCAGGGAAAAGCAGATTGTGCAGAAAGCCATCGAGCATTTTGCGACGTGCGGATTCTCGGGGAGCACCCGTGAGCTGGCGCGACAACTTGATGTTACCCAGCCTTTACTCTATCGATATTTCCCTAGCAAAGAGGCGCTGATAGATCGCGTGTACGACGAGGTGTACCAGTGGGATACCTCGTGGGAAGCGATGATCAAGGATCGCTCGGAACCCCTTCAGTCTCGTCTGGTTCGTTTCTATACCTCATACGCAGGGGTGATTCTGCGGCGGGAATGGATTCGTATCTTCGTTTTCGCCGGGCTGACACGTGAAGGTATCAACGATCGGTATCTCGCCAAATTGCGTGAGCGAGTCTTCATTCCTGTCATCGCAGAGATTCGCCATGCTCATGGATTGGCACCCTCCTCAGGCGAAACGATCAATGACAAAGAGCTGGAATTGATCTGGAGTTTGCATGCCAGCATTTTCTATATCGGCGTGCGCAAATGGATTTACGATCTTCCAGTAACTGAGGACATTGATGCGCTGATCGAGCAGATGGTCGATGCATTCCTTAACGGCAGTCCCCACGTATTGCAACAAGTCGATAACGACCTCGGCGAGAAGCCTGGCTTGAATTGACCGGCTTCAATTTGAGTTGGTTTTTCTGCTTTATCCGCCCGCTGATCTTTTGCTTTGCCTCTCTTTTTTGTCGACCACTCATCACCTGTTTCAGTCTTCAGCTGATCAGGTGGTAGGGGGCGTACGCATGTCATTTTGCCCTGAAAAGCCCTTTCCCAACGCTTGAAACCCGCTTCCCCTTTGCGCCGCCATGACGTGGTTCAGGCCAGCCCTCAAAAATTTGACCCATCGGCTATTTACTTCAATTTCGTCAGGACGTATTGTTTATCGAGTGATAAATAAATACAAAAAACGTTGGAGGCACCATGCAAGTCCTGAAGCTCGCTCATTACTCGATCCGGTCGTTCGACCTGGAGAAGTCCAGCCGATTTTATGAAAGGGTGCTCGGTTTTACCCCTGGCTATCGGCCGCCGTTCGATTTTCCTGGCGTTTGGTTGTACATGGGAGGAGATGAGGAGGACTTTGGCACGGTCCACATTATCGGGATTGACCCTTCCAACCCCGAAGGTCTGAAGAACTACCTCGGCGATAAAGAAATCCCGCTGACAGGCACTGGAACCGTTGACCACATCGCCTTTCTGGTCACTGGCCTGGTTGCATTCTGGAGCGTCTTCAAGGCCGAAGGCATTGCCTGGCGTGATCGCACCGTTCCGAGCCTCGGCCTGCATCAGGTTTTCATCGAAGATCCGTCAGGTGTCACCATCGAGCTCAATTTTCCAGCCTCCGAGATTGAAGCGGTTGGTTCTTACGCCTCCCATGTAGCTGCCACTGTGGGAGAGCGGCCATGATCAATACGTTGAATAAACCCCGCGCTATTGTCGTGGGCGGTTCGCTGGGTGGCCTGTTTGCAGCAAATATGCTGTTACGCAAAGGTTGGGATGTTGAGGTTTTCGAACGTGTTCCGGATGAACTCGCTGGACGAGGCGCCGGGATCGTTACCCACCCTGAATTGTTCGAGGCGATGGCCGCTGCGGGAATTCCCCTCGATGCATCTGTCGGTATCAATGTGCTTTCGCGTGTCACGTTGGCCCAGGATGGCGATGTGGTACTTGAAAACGCGCTCCCACAGACGTTGACCGCGTGGGGGAAAATGTACCAGGTTCTTCGCGCCGCATTTCCGGACTCGCTTTACCGCAGCGGTGGTAGCGTCATCTCGGTTGAAAGCACTGACACGCATGCCAGCGTCACGTTGGCCGATGGCACAACTCATCAAGCGGACGTCATTATTGCCGCTGATGGATTTCGGTCGACAATCCGCCAGCATTTTTTACCTGACGTACACCTGCAATACGCTGGATATATCGCATGGCGTGGGTTAGTCGATGAAAGTGCGCTATCGGACTCTGCCCACGCAGCGCTATTCGATAAATTCGCTTTTTGTTTGCCGCCACACGAGCAGATCCTGGGGTATCCAGTTGCCGGGCACTCCAACAGCACTCTTGTAGGCGAACGCCGTTATAACTTCGTGTGGTACCGCACCAGTGACGACGACGATTTGCGCGATTTGTTGAGGGACGAAAGCGGGAAACAATTTGAAGGTGGAATTCCTCCGGCGCTGATACGTCGTGATGTGCTCGACACTATGTACCAGTCCGCCGAGACATTACTTGCCCCGCAGTTCGCCGAAGTTGTAAAGAAAGCCGCGCAACCTTTATTCCAGCCCATTTACGACCTGGAAGTACCGAAGATGAATTTCGGGCGTGTCGCTTTGCTTGGCGACGCGGCATTTGTGGCGCGTCCCCATTGTGGAATGGGTGTTACCAAGGCCGCCGGTGATGCGTTGGCAATCGTCGAAGCACTTGAGCGACATGCATCCGTCGAAGAGGCATTGGCGGACTATAGCGAGCAACGCTGTCGTTTCGGGGCGTCGATTGTTCAGCATGCCAGGCATTTGGGTGCGTATATGCAGGCGCAACTGAAAAGCGAGGAAGAGCGCGAAATGGCTGAGTTGTACCGAACCCCGGAAGCCGTAATGCGCGAGACAGCGGTGCCCGTGAAGTTTTAATACAGCCAAAAGCCCTTTGCAGGAGACAACCATGGAACATGCATATCCGCAAGACGGTGGCTCGGCCCTGTCCGCTGAACAGGTTGATAACGCTATTCAAAACCCGATTCTCGAAAATCCGGAGTTTCGTGCTTTGGTAAAACAGCGACGGATATTTTCGTGGAGTATGACTGCCCTGATGTTGGCAGTTTATTTCGGATTTATTCTTTCTCTAGCCTTTATACCGGCCCGTTTGGGTACACCTATCATCGAAGGGCAACCGATGACATGGGGCGTTCCAATTGGCTTTGGAATGCTCGCCTTCACGATTCTTCTCGTTGCTGTCTACGTATGGCGAACTAATACCTGCTACGACCCTAAAATAAAAACAATCATCAGGAGCTTCAACAAATGAAGCGTCTACTTATTGCAGTCTCAGCCATCCTGGCGTCGGTAGCGGTATACGCTGCCGACGCTCCGAGCACAGTCCACAAACATAACCCCATTGCCATCGGCATGTTTCTAGCGTTTGTTATTTTTACTCTGTTTGTCACACGATGGGCCGCACGTAAAAACAATAGCGTTGCCGATCACTATGCCGCAGGCGGAAAAATTACCGGCTTCCAAAATGGTTGGGCCATCGCCGGAGACTATATGTCCGCGGCGTCTTTGCTGGGTATCTCCGCGTTGGTGTTTACCAGCGGTTTTGATGGACTGATCTACTCAATCGGTTTCCTTGCAAGCTGGCCGATCATTCTGTTCCTGATTGCCGAGCCATTACGCAATCTAGGTCGCTACACGCTGGCGGACGTACTGTCCTATCGCCTGAAACAACGACCCATAAGAGCGTTTGCGGCGTCCAGTTCGATCGTGATCGTTCTGCTTTATCTGGTTTCTCAGCTGGTAGGCGCTGGAAAGCTGGTGGAATTGCTGTTCGGTTTCGATTACACCGCCGCTGTGCTTCTCGTCGGTACGCTAATGGTCATCTATGTTTTCTTTGGCGGGATGCTGGCAACCACCTGGATTCAGATCATCAAGGCAGTCTTACTGCTGACTGGCTGTGTCTTCATGGCTTTCATGGTCTTGTCCGAATTCGGATTCAGCCTGAACCAGCTGTTCACTCAAGCTACCCAAGTGCATCCATCCCATGTAGCAATCATGAGTCCAGGAGGGCTGATTACTGACCCTGTGTCTGCGATTTCCCTGGGGCTGGCATTAGTCTTCGGTACGGCAGGTCTTCCACATATTCTCATGCGGTTCTTCACCGTCGGTAACGTCAAGGCTGCACGCCAAAGTATTCTTTATGCCACCGGTCTTGTCGGCATAGGGTACGCACTGATCGTCATCATCGGTTTCGGCACCATCGCCCTGGTTGCCAGCAATCCTGCCTATCATGATGCGTCAGGTGGAATATTGGGTGGCGTTAATATGGTTGCGATTCACCTCGCACATAACGTCGGCGGCAATGTCTTCCTCGGGTTTATGTGTGCGGTATCGTTCTCGACAATATTGGCAGTAGTGGCAGGGTTGACCCTTGCAGGCTCGTCTGCCGTTTCTCATGATCTTTATGCACATGCCTTGCGCCGTGGTACCGCAAGCGACCGTGAAGAAATGCGCGTCTCTCGTGTTACAACCATCGTGCTGGGTGTGTTGTCGATTCTGCTGGCGATTGCTTTCGAGAAACAGAACATCGCATTTATTGTGAGCTTAACGTTCTCCATCGCCGCAAGTTCCAATTTTCCAGTGCTGTTGTTGTCGATTTACTGGAAGGGTTTAACGACGCGTGGCGCCGTGATTGGCGGATCGTTGGGGCTGGTGTCTGCAATTACCCTGTGCATTCTCAGTCCTACTGTTTGGGTCAAGATTCTCCATCATCAGCAAGCCTGGTTCCCGTATGAATACCCGGCCCTGTTCTCAATGGCTGTCGCATTTATCGGTATTTTCTGGTTCTCCATTACTGATCGTTCCGCCAGCGCTGTAGTTGAACGCAGTCGATTCGAAAATCAGTTGGTCGATACGGAGTTGGGTACGCCGGCAACATGGAAGGCGCAACTTAAAGCTGATTAAGCCAGATGATGGCTGTCTGCATTAAATAACTACAAGTTTCTGCATGAACGTGTAGCTCCTGCAACGCTGGTCGCGAGAAGTTGAATTTTAATAAGCGAACTATGGTTTGGCTGTGTGCTTCTCGCGCACCATAAGCTGTCGGAATACCTACGTCTGGAAAGTCGCTTAATAGTTCATACAAAAATAACAAATTAAACTTGGGTGAAAATAAATGAAGTGTACTTTTGCTGTTGCGGCAGCCATGTGTGTATTGGCGCAGCAAGCCCATGCGGCTGGTTTTGTCGATGATAGTAAGGCTGCGATTAAACTGCGTAACTTCTATATCAATAGCGATTACCGAGACTCGGCAACACCCGCTCAGAAAGCAGCCAACCAGAGTTATCAAGCGGAGTGGGGGCAAGCCTTTCAACTCGAATTCATCTCGGGTTATACCCCGGGGCCTGTAGGTTTTGGTGTTGATGCGTTGGGCATGCTGGGCGTCAGGCTGGATTCAAGCGCCGGTAAACATGGCAATCCGACGGGTACGAACTACGGTGGCGTGGTATTTCCAAGTGACGGCGACCATGCGGTTGACGATTTCTCCAACTTGGGGCTGACCGGGAAAATGAAAATATCCAAGACCGAACTGAAGCTTGGAACTCTGGTCCCAAAACTGCCGGTGATCTTCAGCAATGACGGGCGTTTGTTGCCTCAAACCTGGCAAGGAACCCAGGTTTCTTCGGCCGACATCAAAGACCTGACCTTGATCGGTGGGCAAATTGAAGAGGTGAAGGGGCGCAACTCCAGCAACAATGAAAATATGTCCATTGCAGGCGCCAATAATGCGGTCACTGGCCGCTTCAGTAATAAATTCATTTACGCCGGTGGCGATTACAAGCTGACTAAAGATCTAACCTTGCAGTACTACTACGGCAATCTCAAAGATTTTTATAAGCAGAATTTTCTTGGCCTGATTCACAACTGGGCAATCGGACCTGGTGTGCTGACCAGTGATGTTCGATACTTTAATAGCAAGGATGATGGTGCAAACGGCCATGATCCTGCGTATTTTACGACGGGCTACTATGGCGGTAACACGCTGAAAGGAAAAGTCGATAACGATTTGTACAGTGGGTTGTTTACCTACGCGGTTGCGGGTCACACTTTCGGAGCAGGCTATGAGGTCAGTGATGGGAAAAGTGACTTCCCTTATTTAAACCAGGGGGACGGCCCCACCACCTACACCATCACGGAAATGCAGGTTCAGAAGTTTGTTCGTGCTGGCGAGAAGTCGTGGCAAGCCCGTTACTCTTTTGACTTCGCAAAACTGGGTCTGCCTGGTGCGACGGCAGGTGTTGTGTATGTTAAAGGTAATGATATCAATACTGTCGCATCTAGCAATTCCAGCGAATGGGAACGTGATATTACGCTCGCCTATGTCGTGCAATCAGGCCCCTTCAAAGGCTTGGGCGTCATGTGGAAAAATGCAATGGTGCGGAATAATATCCCGAACGCCCGCCAACAAGACGAGAATCGCGTGATTATAAATTACCAGTTGGCATTGTTTTGATTTTTAAACGCAGGCGATAGTTTGTAGCGGAAACTATGCGGTGAGTCAGTGCTGTTGTGACTGGCCACTGTAACTGACAGGCAGCGCTTTAACAGGTGTTGCATGTACATGTCGTTCTCTTCCAACGGCATGTTTTTAAGTAGAGTAACGTTTCCCTTAGTTGGGGTAGGGCGGTGCAAGTGATCCTTCACCGCCCTTTTTTATTCTGCACGGGGGTCGTTCATGATCCCAGAGCATCCAGCCAACCACGTCGCGCCAACGGCAGATCGAGCAAGCGCTTGCCGACGGCATCACTGATGGCGTTGCCCAGCGCCGCGGCCATGGGGCCCTGGACGATTTCCGCCGCGCCGAGGAATGGCTGGCCGGGCTGATCAATCATGTGCACCTCGACCTGTTTCGGCAACTCGGGAAAACGCATGATCGGATAGCCGCTCCAGTCGAAGCTATGCATGCCGCTGGCGTCATAGAGGATTCGTTCATAGAGCGTCCAGCTGGCGGACTGAACGATGCCACCCTGGACCTGATTGAGTAGCCCATCGGGGCTGACTATTTGCCCCACATCGACGGCGGCCACCACCCGATCAATCGTCACTTGCCCGGTCTGTCGTTGCACATGCAGCTGCACGGCGATGGCGCAGTAACCCATGATGTTTTTATAGCGAGCGAAGGCGAAGCCGATTCCGCTGCCGGGGCCAGTTGCCTTTTGCGGCCAACCGAAGCTGCTGGCCACACGTTCCACCACTGCCCGTGCTCGTGGATCGCTCAAGTGATTGAGGCGAAATTGCACCGGGTCCACGGCGGCCTGCGCTGCCAGTTCATCGACAGTGCTCTCGATGGCGAACACGTTGATATGGGCGCCGAGCGAACGCATGGCCGAGGTCCTGAACGGCATGGTCAGAACGAAGTTCAGATCGACCTGCAGGTTGGGTATCTCGTACAACGGAACCGAGTTACGGTCGCCGTCACCCTCGGGCTGGGCAATAGGGATCGAAGGGGCTGGGGTGAAGGGCCTGGCCAACAGCCACGCCGGTAACAAGCGCCCGGCATTGACGATACGTTCGTTGTGCGGCGTGCTCCAGAGTTCGTATTTCCAGTCCCGAAGGCGCCCGCCGTCGTCCAGTCCTGCTTCCACTTCGGCAAGCATTGCCGAGCTGTAGGGCTCCCAAAGATTTTCCTGCTCGCGCATCCATTGCACCCGTATCGGCTTGCCGGGTATGGCCATGGCGATCAGCGCGGCATCGGCTGCGGCGTCATCCGCGCCGTTATGGCCATAGCAACCGGAGCCTTCGGCGTGGATGCAACGCACCTGTGCCACCGGCAGGCCGACCATCTCGGCGATGCCCATGCGCAGAGGATAGACGCCTTGAGTGTGAGTCCAGACAGTGAGTGTTCCGTCCTGAAACCAGGCCATTGCACACGACGGCCCGATGGAGCCGTGCATGAGGTATTGCTTGGTCACCCGTGCCTTGTAGGCGCGTGGCGCAGGTTGCGCGAGGTTGCCCTTGGCACTCACCGGGTAGCGTCGCGCTGGCAACTCGGTGAGGAGTTGATGGATATGTGTTGAGTCGGGCAGCGGATTACCTTCTGTCCAGCGGGCAGAGGCGTAGCCTTCGCGCATCGCTTTGACTGCCAGCCATTCATCGGTGGCGACCACGGCGAGGTAACTGCCGTTGCGGACCAGTTTCACCACTCCGGGGAGTTTTTTGAGGGCCGCCTCATCGATGTCCAGCAGCTGACTGCCGCGCCGGGGTGGGCGTATCACACGGGCATGCAGCATGTCGGGCAGACGCATGTCTTGCACATAAGCCGCACCGCCGCTGACCTTGGCTGGAATGTCCAGTCGAGGCAATGATGTGCCGATCAGTGTGAAGCTGCTGGCAGGCTTGAAGGGCGAGCTGGCCGATGCGAAGCGATGCAGTTGAACCCCGACAACCGCTTGCACGTAGGTCATGCTGCGACCTTGCGCATCGTAGATCACGGCGTCCCGCGTGCTCAGGCTGTCGACTTTCTGCTGCCATTGCCGTGCTGCGGATTCGAGTAATAGCTGACGCACCTGGGCCGCGGCGTTGAAAAGCGCAGTGCCGCTGTCGACGATTGTATGGCTGCCGGCGGTATAGCCTTCATTGGGTGTCAGCGCGGTGTCGGCGGTGAGAAAACGGATGAGCCCGGGCGACACTTCCAGGCGCTCGGCGGCGATCTGCAGGAGCGCCGTTTTGACGCCGGTACCCAGCTCCACTTTGCCGGTGTAGACGGTGATGCCATCTTTCGCGTCAATGCGGATCCAGGCGTCCAGATAGGGCGTGGCCCGCAGGCTGCCCGGCAGGTCAGGTGCCAGGATTTGCGTGCCCAAGGTGTCCACTTCGGTGTCGGCGAAGGCGCGCGGAATGCCTGGGAGCATCGCGAAACCCATCACCAACGTGCCATTGATCACGAAAGCACGGCGGCTCAGATTGACGTTTTGCGTCGAGGTTTTCATACCTTGGCTCCCTGCGCGATGACCGACTTGATAGCGGCGAGGATCCGCACATGGGTGCCGCAGCGACACAGGTTGGGTGCCATGTGGCGACGGATCGTTTCATCATCCGGATGAGGGTTGGCCTCCAACAAAGCCTGCGCCCGTACGATCATCCCCGCGATGCAATAACCGCACTGGGCCGCCTGTTCGTCGATAAAGGCCTTCTGCAACGGCCCCGGTTGGTCGGCGCTGCCCAGGCTCTCCACGGTGCGCACAGATTTTCCCGCCAGCGCGCCGCACGGTGTCAGGCATGAAAACACCGGTTTGTCGTCTACTAAAACCGTGCAGGCGCCGCACTGACCCAGGCCGCAGCCGTACTTGGCACCATTGAGCCCCACCTGGTTGCGCAAGGCATAAAGCAGCGGCATGTCTTGCGCAATGTCCAGTACATGAGTCTTGCCGTTGATGTCGAGTGTGATCACGGTTGCTGCTCCTGAGCCCGAATGCTCTTGATAGTTTTCTCCAGGTCCGTCCAGGGTCTGGTCGCGCAGCTGTCGGTGCGCAAATACTCGGCAATGGCGGCCAGATGGCTATCGTCGAGGTTGTGTGCAAAGGCCGGCATGTAGTGGCTGGGAGCGGCACTGGACATCGGGATGCCTTGCAGGATGGTTTGGATTAAATTGCGTGGTGAGTCCGCCGTTACTGCCGAAGTGCTGGCCAGAGCGGGCCTCGATTCAATGGCGCGCATCGGGGCGGCGGTGCCGTGGCAGCTCGCGCAGGCACCTTCGAATAACGAGGCGCCCAGAAGCGCCTTGGCACTGGGCTTTGCCTCAGAGGTACAGGGCGGCAACGTCGCATCCGGTGAGGTTTTCTTGAGGTCAAGAATGTACTGCGCGATGGCATGGGCATCTTCCTCCGGCATCTGCGCGATGCTCAGGCTGACCGGCAACATAGGGCCCGCTGCTGCGCCGTGTCCTTCGGCGACCTCGCCGGTCAGGTAGGCGACCAGTTGGGCTTCATTCCAGGGATGTTGCGCAGAGGCCATTGCGCGCAGGGCAGGGGCCGTCCAGCCGTCGACGATACCGCCGTTGAACAGCTCGCTGCTTTTCTCCCCGCCAATCAAATTCAGGGGCGAATGGCAGGATGAACAGTGTCCCGCGCCCTCGACCAGATAGCGTCCGCGGTTCCATTGCGCTGTTTGCCCGGGAAGTGTTTCCAGCGGATCCCCATGCAGGAACAGCAGGTTCCAGAAAGACACCAGCGGACGGAAATTCATGGGAAAGACCATATGGTTTTCCGGTGCGGTGTAGTTGACCGGGTCCACGCTCATCAGGAAGGCATAGGCATCCGCAATATCTGCATCGCTCATCTTTCGGTAATGCACGTAGGGGAACGCCGGATAGAGAAAATGGCCGTCGCGCGCGATGCCTTCACGCATGGCCCGTTCAAAGGCGTCCAGCGACCACTGGCCGATACCGGTTTCCCGGTCTGGGGTTATGTTGGTGGTGAAGAGTGTTCCGAAGGGCGTTACCAGCGGCAATCCTCCCGCCATGTAAGCGCCGCCAGGTCGTGTGTGGCAGACCGCACAATCGCCCGCTTCGACGACGCGTCGGCCTCTGTCCAGGGTCTCGCGATCTGCATTTTCGGGCGGGCTGACAGTGGCGATTTCCGGTCTCCACATCATCCAGAATGCAAACCCTATCCCCACGATGCCGATTGCCAGAACGGCACCGATGATCGTATTGCGCTTCATCGCCTTACCTCTCGAGCTCAGTTAACGACAGATTTTTCAATCCGCCGCGTGCGATTGGCGTACGGCGACTTTCTGTGGCGTGAGCTTAGAGAGGGCGGTTGTGATGGAGTACCCCATCAAGGCGCAACGCTACATTGCGCCCAGCGCAACGACGTCAGAATTAACAACCGTTAACTCGCGCCACTTGCGCGCTTGTCCAAAGATGGATCCTCAAGGAATGTACCGATGGCATTGAAGGAGTTTCATGGACAAGCTGCTCGCACTGAAAATGTTCATCCAGTCGGTAGATTCCAAGGGCTTTTCGGCGGCCGCCAGACAACTCAATCTGGCGACTTCTTCAGTGACCAGAATGATCGACAGGCTTGAGGGTGACCTCGGTGCCGTGCTGCTAAATCGCTCTACCCGGCAAGTCACGTTGACGGATGCCGGGAGCGCTTATTACTTGAAAGGCCGGGATATTCTGAATGCCATGGCGGAGGCTGACGAGTCGGTTTCGGATCGTGGTGAAGTGCCCGCAGGGCAGCTGCGTATTTCGGTCCCCGTGGCGTTTGGACACCGCCTCATCGCCCCTCATATCTCCACGCTTTTAGAGCGTTACCCAATGCTCATGCTGGATATGACGTTATCTGACGACATCGTCGATCTGCTCGGCGAAAGCATCGATCTATCGATCCGGATGGGGTCGCCGGCGGCGATGGAAGCTGTGGTCAGTCGCCGCATCGGCAGCTTTCGACGCCGGGTGGTCGCCAGTGCCGAGTACCTGAATGCTCGCGGACTTCCTGACCAACCCATGGACCTCATGCGATACGAGTGCATGTGCTTCAACTACGGTGCACCGCAGCAGGTCTGGACATTTACAGGCAAGGGACAAGCGATTCGCGTGCCCGTCGACGGGCAGTTCAAGAGCAACAATGCCGAGGTTTTGCGTGACGTGGTACTGGCCGGTAGCGGGGTGGCGCTTTTGCCCGATTGGCTGGTCAATGATGATATCGACAGTGGTCGATTGACGTCCTTGTTCGACGCTTTTGTCGTCAATCCGGACAGCGCAAGTTCGGCGATCTCGGCCCTGTACCTGCCCAACCACCGCGGCTCGAAACGTATCAATACGTTTATTGATTTCCTCAGTGAATTACTCGGATCGGAGTGTCAGCTCGTGAGCTGATCGCCCCACCTTTGCGTTTTGCGAAACGCAACGTTGTGCAGAAGGTGGATTCTCTGGCGGGGACCGGGCGCCTACCGTGGGGGTGTGAAAACATTCAACCACGGAGACTGCCATGAGTTTGCACTCATCCAAGATTCAGGTGACTTACGACTTCATCTGCCCATGGTGCTGGATCGGTGAGGAAAATCTCGAACGCGCGCTTGCCGCTTCGGATTATTCAGCTGACGGCCACATTACGTTCCTGCCTTATCAGTTGAACCCGGACATGCCTGTTCAGGGCATGGATCGTAAAGCCTACCGCTCTGGCAAGTTCGGCAGCTGGGCGCGTAGCCAGGCCATGGACGCACAGGTGACCCACGCCGGCAAGGCTGTCGGTCTGGAGTTCGATTACCAACGAGTCGAAAAAACCCCCAACACCTTGGCAGGGCATCGGCTGGTATGGCGAGAGCAACTGGCGGGTAGAGACGCTTCCCTCCTGATCAAGGCCATTTTCAAGGCGTACTTCAGCGAGGGGCGGGATATCGGCGACCTCAATGTGCTGGCCGACATCGCTGCCGAAACGGGGCTGGACCGGGGGGCTGTTGTCGACTTTCTCAGCACCGAGGAAGGCACCGCTGAAGTCCTGAAGCTGGAGGCCATAACCAAGGCCTCCGGTGTGCGCTCGGTACCGAGTATTCAGATCGCAGACGACGTCATCAGTGGTGCTCAGCCCATCGAAGTAATGATCCAGATACTAAGACGAAGCCAAGCGGCTTAAGCCGTTTTTTCAATCCCTATTCATTCAGGAAATCATCATGACTCATCACTTGTTCAGCCCGATCAAACTCGGCCTGCTCACCCTTGATCATCGCGTCGCCATGGCCCCTTTGACTCGCTCCCGTGCGGGCCAGCCTGGCAACGTACCGACCTCAATGAACGTCGAGTACTACCGTCAGCGTGCCAGTGCCGCGTTGATCATCACCGAGGCTACGCAGATTTCGCAGCAGGGGCAGGGTTACGCCTGGACGCCCGGCATCCATAGCGACGAGCAGATTCAGGGCTGGAAAGCTGTCAGCGAAGCCGTGCACGCAGAAGGCGGGCGCATCTTCCTGCAGCTCTGGCATGTGGGGCGGGTGTCGCACCCGGTATTTCAACCTGACGGCGGCCTGCCGGTGGCACCGACCGCGCAACCGGTCCCCGGCAAGACGTTCATCCTGAATGAAAAGGGCGAGGGGGTCTGGGGTGATGTACCGGTTCCTCAGGAACTGGACATTCCAGGCATTGAAGCGATCGTCGCCGACTTCCGCAAGGCCGCTCGCAATGCACTTCTTGCCGGTATGGACGGTGTGGAGATTCACGCAGGCAATGGCTATCTGCTTGACCAATTTATCAACAGCGCCAGCAACCAGCGTAGCGATCGCTACGGTGGAAGTATCGAAAACCGCGCGCGGCTACTGCTCGAAGTCGTGCAAGCCGTGACCGAAGAAATAGGCGCCGAACGTGTTGCTGTGCGCCTGACACCGATGGGGCGTTTCATGGGCATGGGCGATGACACTCCGGAACAGACCTTTGGCTACATCGCATCCCGGCTCAATCACTGGAATCTCGCTTACCTGCACCTGGTAGAACCGATGATGGTCGGCACGGTGCTCGACGAAAGTAACGATCCCCGCTGGGACGCCATCATCAAGCAGCTGCGTACTGACTTCCATGGCGTTCTGATGCTGGCGGGTGGTTACACCGGCGAAACGGCCGAGCAGGCCATCGCGCAGGGGCGTGCCGACCTCATCGCTTTTGGTCGCCCGTTCATTGCCAACCCCGACTTGCCAGCGCGTTTGCGTGGCCGTACCGAACTCAATCCGGCGGACGGCAACAGCTTTTTTGGCGGCGACGCCAAGGGGTACATCGACTATCCGGTGTTGGCATAACGCAACGTCGAATCCAGAGGCTGTGGGAATCACCCTGCTACGAGGAGAGAGGTAATGAAGAGTTCAGGCGTTCCGAAGGCCTTGGTCATTGGTGGTTCCCTGGGAGGACTGTTCGCCGCCACGGCGTTGCGTGCGATTGGCTGGCACGTCGATATTTTCGAGCGATCCCCCGCGGCGATGGATAGCCGTGGTGGAGGCATTGTTCTGCAAGCAGATGTTCTTCAGCATTTTCGCTATGCCGGAATCAAACCTGCCAATGCACTTGGGGTCCGCTCCCATGATCGTCTGTATTTGAATCGAGCTGGCACCGTCGTGCATAAAGAGCCGATGCCGCAAACTCAGACGTCCTGGAACACGCTCTACAACTCATTGTTCTCTGCCTTTCCTGCCGAGCACTATCACCGTGGAAAGACGCTGGTTGATCTGACTCAAAATGAGCAACGAGTGACTGCGAATTTTGCAGATGGCAGCAGTGCTGAGGGAGACCTGCTGATTGGTGCCGATGGTGCGGGTTCAACCGTGCGAAGTCTGGTGTTGCCTGGTGCGCAATACACCTATTCGGGGTATGTAGTCTGGCGTGGTCTGGTTGATGAAGACGGACTTCCAGAGTTCGCCAAAGCGCAGCTTTACGAAGACTTTGTCTTTCAACAAGACCCTGAATCGTTGATGTTGGAATACATGGTGCCGGGCTTGAATGGCTCGGTTAATCCTGGCGAGCGACGGTTCAACTGGCTCTGGTATTTGAAAGCTGCCCAAGGCGCAGCATTAGATGCTGTGCTTACTGATAACAATGGTCATCGGCGTAGTCACTCCATTCCACCGGGAGCCTTGGCCGCTCAGCAGGATGCTTACCTGCGGGACATGGGTGAGCAGCATGCCAACCCGGCTTTTCGTGAACTGATTCGCCAGACCAAGGATATTTTCGTTCAAGCGATCCTTGATCTGAAAGTCCCCCAAATGGTGTTTGGTCGCGTGTTGCTGACTGGCGATGCCGCTTTTGTGCCGCGTCCTCATACGGCCGGCAGCACGGCCAAGGCCGCCCGCAATGCACTGTCCCTGGCTCAAGCGATCGACGACATTGGCGACATCGATAAAGGCTTGCTGGTCTGGCAGCAACTGCAACTTGCAGAAGGCAAGCGTATGGCGGATTGGGGGGTGAGAATGGGTGACCGGATCATGGGCATCAACTGATCCTGATTCAGCAGCTTTAACTGGATAAAGTTCGTTTACAGGCGGGGTGTTGTTGCCGTATTTCCAGTCTGGAATATAAAAAGAGGAGAAAGCTTCAGCTCGAAGCTTTCTCCTCTTTTTGGCATCTGCATGTTTTAAGGCATTAACCATTCAGGCAAGCGCTACCGAATATCTTGTATTGCAGGTCGTGCGTTGCGCCCTTGTGATCCACATACACCATGTGCGCATCCACCGGGCCGCAAGCGTTATTTGTGTCCTCGGCGGTAGTGATGTTGATGACTTTGGCGATATCCATGTGTTCGGAGTAGTTGTAGTGCTCAGGTTCAGGAGTGGCGACCTTGACGTTGGAAGCGCTTTGGGCGGAAGCGTAAACGCTGAACATCATGAGTGAGGCGAGCATTGCGTATTTCATGAGGGTGATTTCCAGAGGTTGTTTAAGAAGGAACTCTTTGTGTGCTTCTGGAGTTAATTGTGATGTCGAGCGTTAGTTTATAAAAATACCCAATTCAAATACCGGTAATTACCACAATTGATGTGTCACCAACGTGCCTGACAACAAGTGACTGATAAGTTGCATGATCGACAAAGCGCCAGGTATTGCTCACTTGTCCACTTCGTCATGAAGGCTTGAATCGGAGCAAAAAAAAAGGCCGGTCAGACCGGCCAAAGGGAAATTGAGTGTTTCGCTAAAGTTATCCGCGGAGTCCGAGGATTCTGGCCGCGTTTCCACCGAGCACTGCAGCCTTCTCGCGGGGGCCCAGACCTACGCTTTCTACAAAACGCACCGGTTGTTCGTATCCCATGTCGAAGCAGTAGTCGCTGCCCAGTACCAGATGGTCGATACCGACATTGGCGATCAAATAGTCCAGAACCGGCCCGGAGTGTGAAACGGTGTCGTAGCTGAATCGCGTCAAATAGCTGCTCGGCTTTTGAGCCAGGCGCCGCGTCTCTGGACGTGAATTCCAGCCTGCGTCGAGACGCCCGACGAGTATTGGCAATGCTCCACCGGCGTGGGGCAATGACACATGCAGCTGTGGGTATCGATCCAGTACTCCACCGAGAATCAGGTGTGAAGCCGCGATAGCGGTATCAAACGGGTTGCCCAGCAGGTTGCTCAGGTAATAGTTACTCAAGCGGCTGCCGCCAACCGTTTGTTGCGGGTGCAGGAACACTGGCAGTCCCAGCTGTTCAATGCGGGCAAAGACTGGTGCAAAGCGTGGATCGTCCAAGTCCAGACCGTTGATATTGGTGCCCATATAAACGCCCCGCACCCCGGGCAGTTCGGCTGTGCGTTCCAGCTCGATAATGGCGTCGTGCACATCCAGCATCGGCAACGTCGCCAGCACCACAAAACGCAGCGGGTGTTGGCGATGAACAGTTGACGCGGCATCGTTCCAGGCACGTGCCAGGCGAGCATTGAGTTGACGATCTGCCCAGTACACCATCGGCACGCTCAAGGACAGCGCCTGAACATCGACGCCTGCGCGATCCATGTCGAGCAAGCGCGCTTGCACATCGATAAATTTCAGGGGCAAAGGCCCTAATCCGCCAGCCGGGGTAGCGAAGCTGAATGAGTTCTCCTGGCGGGTATAGCTTCCACCGAAAGCTTTGCCATCACCGCCCAAGAGGTGCAAGAACTCTTCAGGATAGTAATGCGCATGGATGTCCACCGATCTCACCGGGATGTCGGCACCCCTCTTGATCGGCCCCGCCGAGGCGGGTACCAAACGGGTGACCAGCAGGCCGCCCGCAGTAGCTGCCATGATGCCTAGCAGTTGGCGACGGGTCTTCGAGAGACAGCAGGGACATTGCATGGTCAATCTCCTTTTTATTGTTTTTGTTGGGCGATGAACGCCGAGACGCCTTTATTGATCAGTCGATTACTTTTGAATTTTGATTATCAATCGATAAATTGAAATAATGCAAGGGGCTTCAATTGGCCCTCGTTCTCAATCGGAATCATGGGGGGAGCGTTGGTGGTGATGTACGTTCTGCTATAGTCGCGAGCTTACTGATCGCTCGATAAAAAGAAGTGGCAATGACTGACTCTACGTCTGATCCGATAGACGCGCTTGATTGGCGGAGTCGCCGCAAGAGCGACCGCGCAGGTAGTCAGAAGCCATGCAAGCCCAAACCCGCTACCGATTGAGCACAGCCATGCAAGACGCCCACCGCCTGGTCATGCACAGTCGTTACCTTTACTTTTCGATCTCGGAATCCGTTCATGGATAAGTTGCTGGCGCTCAAAATGTTTGTCGAAACGGTTCGCTGCGGTGGTTATTCGGCAGCGGCGCGCAAGCTCGGCATCTCCACTTCGTCAGTGACGCGACAGGTAGCCGGACTGGAAAGTGAGTTAGGCGCCAGCCTGCTTAACCGCACCACGCGCAACACCAGCGTCACGGTGGCGGGCCAGAACTATTTTGATAAAGCCGTGGCGATCCTCGAGGCCATCGACGAAGCCGATGCCGTCGTTACCGACCGCGGCAGTGAAGCCCAGGGGCGATTACGGGCCAGCGTCCCGGTGGAATTCGGCCGACGTATCATCGCTCCCCATCTGGGGCGGTTGCTTGAGCGCCATCCTGGCCTGGAGATCAGCCTTTCGCTGAGCGACGAGGTCAGTGACCTGCTCAGCGAGCAAATCGATGTGTCCGTGCGTCTTGGTTCATCGGTTGTCAGTGATGACATCGTCAGCAAGCGAGTCGGTGATTTCCAGCGTTGGGTGGTGGCAAGTCCCGAATACCTGACGCGTACCGGGCTGCCCCGGCACCCGCGTGACCTGTTGGAGCATCAGTGTCTGCGTTTTGATTACCGCACGGGTCACCACAATTGGACCTTTCAGGGCGACGAAGAAGTTATCCGCTTGAATGTGCAGGGACGGTTGCAAAGCAACAACGCCGACATTCTGCGCGAGGCGGCGTTGGCCGGTGGCGGGGTGACGCTGTTGGCCGATTGGCTGGTGCGTGACGACGTCAGCGCAGGTCGGCTCACGCGCGTGCTGGAGCAGTATGAGGTCAACCCTGGCAGTGCAAGCACCTGCATCAATGCGTTGTATCTGCCCAATCATCGTGGTTCCAGCCGCATCAATGTGTTCATAGAGTTTCTCAAGGAAATACTCGCCCCCTAAGCACGTCCTGTGCATTTGACCAGACGGCGTTGCGCGTCGCTTTTGACCGAATCGAAATGCCGGCCGATGCCATCGCGGCGCACAGCGTGCTGCCTTGATTGCGCGTTCGCGCAACAGCAGCGTTGCCGAATGCGCAACGAAGCCTTGCAGTGGGCAGCGATTCTCCCGGCGTGCCCGGGTTCGTAAAGTGATGCCCATCAACTGACCCCGGTCGTCAACGCGCCACCCCGCGGCACTGACAAATTTTTTCAATTGGAACTCGCCCCGATTCGGCCGGCTACGGCCCGCTATCGCCTGGCGAAAGTATGAGGAATGTCCCATGAAACCCCTGCAGACGGTTCCCTTGATCCTCTCGGCTCTGGCGCTGGCGGTCGTGCTCGCTGGCTGCAAGCAAGAGGCCCCCGCACAAGCTGTCACACCGCCACAGGTTGGTGTCGTGACGCTTCAATCACAAACGTACACAGTGCAAAGCGAGCTACCGGGGCGTACCGCGCCGTTCCGCGTTGCAGAAGTGCGGCCGCAAGTGGACGGTATCATCGAGCAGCGTCTGTTTGACGAGGGCAGTGAGGTGAAACCCGGACAGCCGCTGTACCGCATTGATCCATCACCGTACGAAGCAGACGTAGCCCGCGCCCGCGCATCGTTTCAACAGGCCCGTTCCCTCGCAGACCGTTATCGACAGCTGATCGGAGAAAAGGCGGTGAGCCGTCAAGAGTTCGAGGATGCACAGGCGCGACAACTGACGGCGGAGGCTGACCTCAAACGTGCCGAGATCAACCTGCGTTACACCCGTGTGCTCGCACCGATTGCTGGCCGCATCGGCCGCTCCAGCGTGACCGAAGGTGCGCTGGTGAACAACGGCCAGGCAGCGGCCATGGCATCGATTCAGCAACTCGACCCCATCTATGTCGATATCACCGAGTCATCTGCAAACCTGCTCAAACTGCGTGATGATCTCAAGCAAGGGCGCCTGGAGACGGCGGGGGCGGACGCCGCCGTGGTGAGCCTCGCGCTGGAAAATGGCAGTGCCTATGGACTGCCAGGGCGCTTGAAGTTTTCTGAGGTGTCAGTCGACCCCTCCACCGGTTCGGTGATCCTGCGCGCCGTGTTTCCCAACCCGGAGCACCTGCTACTCCCAGGCATGTTTGTGCGTGCAAAACTTCAGAGCGGCGTCCGACAAGCCGCCATCCTTGCTCCGCAGCAAGGGGTGACCCGCGACCTGAAGGGTAATCCCAGCGCACTGGTGGTCAGCGCTGATGGAACCGTTGAACAGCGTCCCCTGACGGCCAATCGCACAGTGGGCAACCAATGGCTGGTGGAGCGTGGCCTCGAAGCGGGCGATCGATTGATCACTGAAGGGCTGCAGTTCGTCAAGCCAGGCATGAAGGTCTCCGTGACTGCCGCGCAAAACGTGGCACCGGTGTTGGCCGGTGCCGTGGCTGGGGGGAACTGAACATGTCCAGGTTCTTTATCGATCGGCCCATTTTTGCCTGGGTACTCGCATTGATCGTCATGCTGGCGGGCGGGCTGGCGATCCTCAAGCTGCCCGTCAACCAATACCCTGACATCGCTCCGCCAGCGATTTCGATTCAGGTGACCTACCCAGGAGCATCGGCCCAGACCGTGCAGGACACCGTGGTCCAGGTCATCGAGCAACAGCTCAACGGCATCGACAACCTTCGCTACGTCAGTTCGGAAAGCAACTCCGATGGCACCATGGCGATCACGGTTACGTTCAACCAAGGGACGAACCCCGACATCGCTCAGGTTCAGGTGCAAAACAAACTCAACCTGGCCACGCCCTTGCTTCCGCAGGAAGTGCAGCAGCAGGGGATCCGGGTGACAAAAGCGGTCAAGAACTTCCTGATTGTGATTGGCGTCGTTTCCGAAGACGGCAGCATGTCCCGCGAGGACCTGGCCAACTACGTGGTATCCAACATGCAGGATCCGCTGTCGCGCACTTCCGGCGTCGGTGACTTCCAGGTGTTCGGCGCGCAGTACTCCATGCGGATCTGGCTTGATCCTTCGAAGCTGGTCAGTTTCGGCCTGACGCCCGTCGATGTGAAAAGTGCGATTCAAGCCCAAAACGTGCAAGTGTCTTCCGGTCAGATTGGCGGCCTGCCTGCACTGCCGGGCCAACAGCTCAACGCCACCATCATTGGCAAAACCCGCTTGCAGTCAGCAGAAGAATTCAAGGACATCCAGCTCAAGGTCAATCCTGACGGCTCCGAAGTGCGTCTGGCCGATGTGGCCGATGTCGCATTGGGCGGTGAAACCTACAGCGTCAACGCCCAGTTCAACGGTATGCCGGCGTCCGGCATCGCCATCAAGCTTGCTCCCGGGGCTAACGCGCTGGACACCACCAAGGCGATCCACGACACCCTTAACCAACTGCAACCGTTTTTCCCTCGCGGTATGAAAGTGGTCTACCCCTACGACACCACGCCAGTGGTGCGCGACTCGATCCATGGTGTGTTCCATACTCTGGGTGAGGCGATCGTGTTGGTGTTCCTCGTGATGCTGCTGTTTCTGCAGAACCTGCGCGCGACCATCATCACCACGCTGACCGTTCCTGTCGTCCTGCTGGGTACGTTCGGTGTTCTCGCGGTCGCCGGTTTCACCATCAACACCTTGTCGATGTTCGGCATGGTGTTGGCCATCGGCCTGCTGGTGGATGACGCCATCGTCGTGGTCGAGAACGTCGAGCGTGTCATGCGTGAGGAGCGGTTGTCGGCGAAAGAAGCCACGATTCGCTCGATGAAACAAATCCAGGGCGCGCTCGTGGGCATTGCCATGGTGTTGTCGGCGGTGCTGTTGCCGATGGCATTTTTCGACGGGTCAACCGGCGTCATCTACCGTCAGTTTTCCCTCACCATCGTGTCGGCGATGGCCCTGTCGGTGCTCACCGCGCTGGTGTTCACGCCTGCCTTGTGCGCCACGATGCTCAAGCCCCATGACCCGACGCATGGGCTCGCGCGTCTCGGCTTCTTCCGTGCTTTCAATCGCGGGTTTGATCGCGGCGTGCAACGCTACGAGCGTGGTGTCGCCGGGATGTTGCGGCACAAGGCGCCGGCATTCCTGGCCTACCTGTTGATCGTCGTTGGCATGGTCTTGCTGTTCAGCCGCATCCCCACTGCGTTTCTGCCCGATGAAGATCAAGGCGTGATCTTTACCCAAGTGCAGACCCCCGCCGGGTCCAGTGCTGAGCGCACGCAAATGGTGCTCGACAGTGTGCGTCAGTATTTGCTCGCCACTCCTGAGCAGGGGGGAGAGGCTAACGCTGTAGACGCCGTGTTTACCGTGAATGGATTCAACTTCGCGGGGCGTGGGCAAAGCTCGGGCATGGCTTTTGTTCTGCTCAAGCCGTGGGAAAAGCGCGGTCCTGAAGATGCGGCGCTCGCGTTGGCCAAGCGCGCTCAAGCGAAATACAGGGGCATGCGCGATGCAATGGTCTTCGCCGTGGTGCCTCCAGCAGTGCGTGAGTTGGGCAACGCTTCGGGCTTTGATTTATTCCTGCAGGATCAGGCCGGCGTCGGTCACGAAGTCCTGGGGCAGGCGCGCAATCAGTTCCTGCGTCTGGCCTCCGAAAGCAAAGTGCTGACAGCGGTTCGACTCAACGGCCTGAGTGATGAGCCCCAGTATCGGTTGAAGATCGATGACCGGCGGGCGAGGGCGCAGGGCGTTTCACAAACAGACATCAACACCACGCTCTCTGTGGCCTTCGGCGGCAACTACGTCAATGATTTCATTGACCGTGGCCGAGTCAAAAAAGTGTTTGTACAGGGCCAGGCCAGCGCGCGCATGTCCCCTGAAGATCTGGACAAATGGTACGTACGTAACGCCGCCGGGAAGATGGTGCCGTTCTCCGCTTTTGCCTCCGGCGAGTGGGTCTTCGGTTCTCCCAAACTGGCGCGCTACAACGGTGTGCCGGCAGAGGAAATACTGGGTGGTCCGGCACCGGGTTACAGCACGGGTGATGCCATGGCTGAAGCACAGGCCATCGCTGCTCAGTTGCCGCCTGGTGTCGCGCTGGCGTGGACGGGCTTGTCGTATGAAGAAAAGCTATCCGGGTCTCAAGCGCCTGTCATGTATGCGCTTTCGCTGCTTGTAGTGTTCCTCTGTCTCGCGGCCCTTTACGAAAGCTGGTCCATTCCCTTGGCCGTGATGCTGGTGGTACCGCTGGGTGTTGTGGGGGCATTGCTTGCCACGACCTTGCGCGGCCTGTCCAACGACGTGTTCTTTCAGGTAGGCCTGCTGACGACAGTCGGGCTGGCGGCGAAGAACGCCATCCTGATCGTGGAGTTCGCCAAGGAACTGCATGAGCAGGGCATGGGCTATGCCGAAGCGGCGATTGAGGCGGCGCGGCTTCGTTTGCGTCCCATTGTCATGACCTCGCTTGCGTTCATCCTCGGGGTTGTGCCGTTGGCTATCTCCACCGGTGCAGGTTCTGGCAGTCAGCATGCCATTGGCACCGGTGTGATCGGCGGCATGCTGACCGCCACCGTCCTGGCCATCTTCTGGGTTCCACTCTTTTATGTGTCGGTGTCGTCACTGTTCGCACGTCGATCGTCCGTCGCTCTGGCCGCAGTCGCTCACGAAGAGGTCATGTCATGATCAAACCATTCAGTTTTCTGGTCCTGAGTTCGTTGTTGTTCAGTGGATGCTCTCTGATCCCGGAGTACCAGCAACCTCAGGCACCGGTGGCGGCGACTTACCCCTTGGCGCCAGTGTCACGTGATGAGAGTGCCGCAGCGCTCGATTGGCGCGAGTTCTTTTCCGATCCGGCCTTGCATCGATTGATCGAGACCGCACTGGCCAACAATCGGGATATCAGGATTGCCACGTTGAACGTCGAGGCCTATCAGGCGCGCTATCGCATTCGTCGCGCGGATCTGTTGCCGGACGTCTCGACGGCGGGCAGTGGTAGTCGTCAGCGAGTTCCGGCAGATCTGGCATCCGGTGATAAAGCCACGATCGAGAGTCAGTACTCTGTCGGGCTGAACGTGAGTTATGAGGTGGATTTGTTCGGCCGTGTGCGCAGCCTCGATCAAGCAGCATTGCAGCGTTACCTGGCCAGTGAACAAGCACAGCGTTCAGCCCGTATCGGGCTGGTGGCAAGCGTTGCAAATGCCTGGCTCATTCTGCAGGCCGATCAAGCGCTGGAGCGACTGACCAGCGATACCCTCGACACCTATGAAAACAGCTACCAGCTGACACGTCGCAGCGTTGAAGTAGGTACCGTTTCAGATTTGGCGTTGAGCCAGGCACAAACC
Organism: Pseudomonas sp. BF-B-15; assembly: GCF_019946675.1. Classification (NCBI taxonomy): domain Bacteria; kingdom Pseudomonadati; phylum Pseudomonadota; class Gammaproteobacteria; order Pseudomonadales; family Pseudomonadaceae; genus Pseudomonas; species Pseudomonas sp. BF-B-15. Next base: position 16,465 of record NZ_JAGYFZ010000004.1, on the reverse strand, counting down.
CTGGTGCAAGGCGCTCGCGGCTCGATGGCCCGGTATCGTCGGCAGGTTGCCGAAGACCGAAACCAGTTGGTGTTGTTGATTGGAGGTGAACTCCCCACCGATCTGTCGAGCGGTGATTGGGAGCGACAATCCTTACCTGAGGTGCCAGTGGGATTGCCGTCGGATCTGCTCAACCGTCGGCCCGACATAGTGGAAGCAGAGTTATTGCTCAAGGCTGCCAATGCGGATATCGGCGCAGCCCGGGCTGCGTTCTTTCCCCGAATCAGCCTGACGGCGGATGCTGGCACCTCGAGCGAAGAACTGTCAGGGCTCTTCAATGGAGGCTCGGGTGTCTGGAGCTTTTTCCCCCGGATCAGTCTGCCAATCTTCAATGCAGGCCGCTTGCAAGCCAGCCTGGACGTCACTCAAGTCGAGAAAGACATACAAGTGGCGCGTTACGAAAAGGCGATCCAGTCTGCCTTCAGGGAAGTCAGTGATGGACTGGCTGCAACGCAGACCTTTGGACAGCAGATTGAGGCGCAACAAGGGCTGGTCAGCGCGAGTGCCAAATACTATCGGCTGGCGGAAAGTCGCTACCTGACAGGTATCGACAGCTCTTTGACTCTTTTGGACGCGCAACGGACGCTGTTCGCTGCACAGCAAGCGTTGATCAGTGATCAGTTGGCCGAACGAGCGGCAACTATCGATTTGTACAAAGCGCTGGGAGGAGGGTGGCAGGGCTGACATGACGACCACGGATCCTCCTTTTGGCCATGAAATGGATTACTCCTGCTTTTACGCCCCACAACACAGTAGCGCCTAAGTATTCGTCTGCGCAGCGCCAAAGCAGAGGGGGCGGGAATTGGACAGAGTGATGGCCATTGGCTAACGTCATGTAGCCTCCCTCCGAATCACAAAACGGCGGATTACCAAGGCATGCAAATCGATCTACCGCCCGAGCCGGGAAGCGAATCAAGGGAGATAGAGGCATGGAGAGTGCTGGGGCGGACTTTGATTTGATCGAGGTTTCTGGAGGTCCTCGGTTCCGACCTGGAGAATCCCTTGCTCGCAAGTGAAGCTTTTTCTCAGCTCCCGAAAGCAACTCACGACACGATCAAAATCACGTTTTAGAGTTGGTTGATATTGGTAGGTTGTTGTTAGTCCCGTCGTTAGTGCCAGATAATTTGATGTTGATGGAAAAGCTGGAGAAAAGTCGGGGGCAGCAGGTGGCCCAGAAGAATACTGAAGAGGCGAGGTAACGTGGAAGTGCGATGTTTGCCATCTTTAATGGCAAATTTTTCGTCTTTCAAGGAAGGCTTAATATGCGCTTTCTAATTCTTGTGTTTCTTGTTCTCACGCTGCAAGCCTGCGCTCCGATATCGTATCGCGAAACCGATGAGGGAAGGTTTGAAGGCGCCTTGGATGTGCGCTGGATCAAGAATGACTATTTTCTGTTTGTTCCAAGCAAGGATGATCCGTTTCGATTTACACGTTCTAATGGTGAAGTAATTCGCCCTGGCCCCATGTATACCGATGGGGGGTCAATTCCTCGATTTTTATGGGGCGTCAATGGTTATTCCCCTTGGGGGTACGCCCCCGCTTATATCATTCACGATTGGCTTTTCGTGGCTCATGAGTGTGGTTACCCCGGGTACAAGGATTACTCGTTCAAAAATACGCACATCGTCCTGGCAGAGGGTTTGAAGGCGGTGATGGAGGTAAGTCCTGAGATTCGAAATTACTTTGTTTTTGAATCGGTGGTTGCAGCCGTCAGTTCGCCCATAGCGAAACGGCTCTGGGAGAAGGGTATATGCAACGAACCCGTAGCTTTCAACCTGCTGGGCATTCCTGAACAAACGCCTCCTGGGGAGTTGCTGATGACAATAAAATTCAAATAGTGGCTGACGCGCAGTTCCACTCAGCTGCCCGAGGTCAATGCCGGAGTCGTGACGGGTGATGCTGTCGTTTTTGCGGCTCAGAAGCGCCTTTCGGCTTGTTACAGGCAGGTGATATCAACCCTGACCAAGAAGCCCACGGATGCCGGTCAAACATTTGCCCGCTACAATGCGTGCCTCGACCGTGACAAACCAGATAAAAAAATATGTCCTTGCCCAAACATCACCTGGAACTGCTCAGCCCTGCCCGTGACGTGAGCATCGCTCGCGAGGCGATCCTGCATGGTGCCGACGCCATTTATATCGGTGGCCCGAGCTTCGGCGCCCGCCACAATGCCTGTAACGAAGTGAGTGAGATCGCCGGACTGGTGGAGTTCGCCCGGCGCTACCACGCCCGGGTGTTCACGACGATCAACACGATCCTGCATGACAATGAGCTGGAGCCAGCCCGCAAGCTGATCCATCAGCTCTACGATGCCGGCGTCGATGCGTTGATCGTCCAGGACCTTGGCGTGATGGAGCTGGATATTCCGCCGATCGAGTTGCACGCCAGCACCCAGACCGACATCCGCACCCTGGCACGGGCGAAGTTTCTTGACCAGGCGGGCTTCTCCCAACTGGTACTGGCCCGCGAGCTGAATCTGCAAGAGATTCGCGCCATCGCCGACGAGACCGATGCGGCCATCGAATTCTTCATCCATGGCGCGTTGTGTGTGGCGTTCTCCGGCCAGTGCAACATCTCCCACGCACAGAACGGTCGCAGCGCCAACCGTGGCGACTGTTCACAGGCCTGTCGTTTGCCGTACACCCTCAAGGACGACCAGGGCCGCGTCGTCGCCTACGAAAAACACCTGCTGTCGATGAAGGACAACAACCAGAGCGCCAACATTCGCGCGTTGGTGGAAGCCGGCGTTCGCTCATTCAAGATCGAAGGGCGCTACAAGGACATGGGCTACGTGAAGAACATCACGGCCTACTACCGCCAGCGCCTGGACGACGTTCTTGAAGATCGTCCGGACCTGGCCCGTGCGTCCAGTGGCCGCACTGCGCATTTCTTTGTGCCTGACCCGGACAAGACCTTCCACCGTGGCAGCACCGACTACTTTGTCACCGACCGCAAGGTCGACATCGGTGCCTTCGATTCACCGACTTTCACCGGCCTGCCAGTGGGCGTGGTGGAGAAGGTGGGCAAGCGTGATTTGCAGGTGGTGACCTCTGAGCCGCTGTCCAACGGCGACGGTCTCAACGTGCAGATCAAGCGCGAAGTAGTGGGCTTTCGCGCCAACATCGCCGAGCCTAAGGGTGAGTTCCTCGAAGAGGGCGAGAAGCGTTATCGCTACCGTGTCGAGCCCAACGAGATGCCGGACGGGATGTACAAGCTGCGGCCCAACCATCCACTGAGCCGCAACCTGGACCATAACTGGCAGCAAGCCTTGCAGAAGACTTCCGCTGAACGTCGTATCGGCCTGGCCTGGGTCGCACAGCTGGACGAGCAGCGCCTGCAACTCACCGCCACCAGCGAGGAGGGCGTCAGTGCCAGCGTGTCTCTGGACGGTCCGTTCGGTCTGGCCAACAAGCCGGAGCAGGCCCTGGACCAACTGCGTGATCTGCTCGGTCAACTGGGCACCACCGACTACCACGCCACCGGCATCAAGCTGGAAGCAACCCAGGCGTTCTTCATCCCCAACTCGCAGCTCAAGGCCTTGCGTCGGGAAGTGATCGAAGCGCTGACCGCGGCCCGTCTGCTGGCCCACCCACGGGGTGGTCGCAAGGCCGAGACAAACCCGCCGCCGGTGTACCCGGAATCGCACCTGTCGTTCCTGGCCAACGTCTACAACCAAAAGGCTCGCGACTTCTATCACCGTCACGGCGTCAAGCTGATCGATGCAGCCTTCGAGGCCCACGAGGAAACCGGAGAAGTGCCGGTGATGATCACCAAGCACTGCCTGCGTTTCTCCTTCAACCTCTGCCCCAAACAGGCCAAAGGGGTCACCGGCGTTCGCACCAAGGTCGCGCCGATGCAACTGGTGCACGGTGATGAGGTGCTGACGTTGAAGTTCGACTGCAAACCTTGCGAAATGCACGTGATCGGCAAGATCAAGGGCCACATCCTTGACCTGCCGCTACCGGGCAGCGTCGCGGAGCCGGTCGTCGGTTACATCAGCCCTGAAGATCTGCTCAAGACGATTCCTCGCGCGCCCCACTGAAAGGTGGGCTAACCCGCATCAGGGACAGGGACGTTTCTTGATCGGTGTCAAACGGGTGGGGCGGGCAGCTCTGTATTCTGTGAAGCAACACTCGCGCGCCCTTGCGGATGAACGCGCGAGTTCCCATTGGGCCGAAGTTCACCGGCACTGGCGACACAATGGGATTGATGTTCCTCTCGCTGAGTCATCAGAGCCATCCCTCTCATGGTCTATCCCGTTTTTTTGACATTGCACCTGTTCGCCGCGCTGATCTTCATCGGCACGGTGTTCTTCGAGGTCCTGTTTCTGGAAAGCATCCGCAAGCAATTGCCCGACAGGGTAATGATGCTGGTCGAGCAGGGGATCGGTCGTCGAGCACGGACGCTGATGCCGTGGGTGTTGCTGGTGTTGTTCGGCGCGGGGATCGGCATGGTCTGGCAGCGCTACTTGCCCGCTCTTGCCACGCCGCTGGCGTCCTCGTTCGGCACGTTGCTGATGGTGAAAATCGTCGTTGCCGTGAGCGTGCTCCTGCATTTTCTGGTGGCCATGATTCTGTTCAAAAGCGGGCGCATGAACGCTCGTTACCTGCAATTCATCCACGGCAGTCTGTTCTGCCATATGGTCGCCATCGTCTTGCTGGCCAAGGGCATGTTTTACCTGACGTGGTGACCGATGGTCGGCCTCTGCAAGCACTTGGCTGGCGGCTTGATACAAATCAAGGAGCGATGATTGCCGATCCCGGACACTGAAGATCTGCAGCCAGTCTGGGAGACCCGTCATGCTCGATTTCTTTCACAACCCTGGCGAGCTTGTCGCTCGGTGCGATCAGGGTGTGCTCGACCCCAACTGCCATGCCGATACGCAAAAGTTTCACAACGGCATCGGCTCTCTGGATTTGCTTCGTGCCTTGCGCGTCAGCCGCCAGAAACGCCGGCCGCTCTCCCTGAACTTGCGCCTGCCTTCCAGCCTCAAGCCATCCTTTTGCACCCTTGCTGATGCCTGTGGCGAGCAGGGCGCCATCGAGCAGTACCTGCGGCGTCTGGAGCACGAGATCGACCTGGTCGGTTGCCACACCCATCCAGAGCAACGGGTCGAGCAATTTCACCTGGGCGGTGGAACGCCCACCATCGCCCATATTCAGCGACTGATGGGGCATTTGCGTCGCCGGTTCAACTTTCTGGCGCATGAGTCTGGTGACTACAGCGTTGAAGTGGATTTGCATCACACCGATTGGTCGACCATGGGCGTGCTGCGTGACCAGGGATTCAATCACGTCAGCATTGGCGTTCCGGACATCGACACCGAGTGCGAGATGTCCGTGGCTTGCTACCAGAATCCGGCGCCGATCCATTCGCTCATCGATGCCGCGCGCACGTTTGGTTATCGCTCCATCAATGTCGATCTGGGATTTGGCCATGCCTGGCAAACGCCGGACAGTTTTGCGCTGAAGCTGACGACGATTATCGAGCTGGAGCCCGACCGCCTGATGGTGTTCGACTACGCACGGCCGCCACGCCGCTATCGGCCTGTGCTCGGTGACAAGGCCAGGGCGTTGTGCAGCCAGGACGACAAAGGCGCGATGCGTCAGATCTGCTTCGAGCAATTGCTGGCAGCGGGGTATCACTACATCGGCATGGGGCAGTTTGTCCGGCCCGATGATGACCTGGCGATCGCTCAGGAGCGAGGCCGCTTGAGCCGCACCTGCGACGGTTTCACCCGTCACGGCTATTGCGACCACATCGGGTTCGGTGTGGGCGCCATCAGCCGGATCGACGATTTGTACACGCAAAATACCGACGCCATTGAGCGCTATCAGCGTCAGCTGGACAACGACCAGCTGCCGACTGCTCGTGGCTGGCGTTTCGAGGCGGGGGAGCAGATCAGGCAAATGGTCATGGAGCGACTGGCGTGTGATCAGGAGCTGGATATCCGTGCCATCGAGCGGCGCTATGGGCTGGTGTTCCCCATGTATTTCTCATCCGTCTGGCCGTTGCTGGAGCAATTGAGTCGTGACGGTTTGATTGAATTGTCAGAGCGTTTCATCAGCATCCTTCCCGCCGGCCGGCAGGAGGTGGATGCTATCTGCAGCCTGTTTGAAAAGGAGGTGGACAGTGCAAAACATTAACCCACCTGCGAGTTGATTAATCATGAAGCCTTCATTCGATTTCAATCGTGCCCTGGTCGAAAAATATGACCGGCCCGGGCCGCGCTACACCTCTTACCCGACGGCCCCGCAGTTTCATCAGGCGTTTGCCGTTGACGACTATCAGCGTGCCGCCCACGACAGCAACCAGGCCGCAGTGCCGAAACCGTTGTCGGTGTACATCCACATCCCGTTCTGCAAAAGCCTTTGTTACTACTGCGCCTGCAACAAAATCATTACCCAAAAGACCCATCGTGCCGTCGAATACCTGACGTACCTCAAGCGTGAAATCGCCATGCAGGCCGCGCTGTTCGACAGCACGCGCAAGCTTACGCAACTGCATTTGGGCGGGGGCACACCGACGTATTTGACCCAAGAACAACTGGCCGACCTGATGGACTGCCTGCACCAGGCATTCGACATGGACGACAGCGATGACCATGAGTTTTCCATCGAGGTCGACCCGCGCACCATCAGCAGCGAACAGATCCACTCGCTGCGCCAATTGGGCTTCAATCGCCTGAGCTTTGGCGTGCAGGACTTCGATCCCGACGTCCAGGCGGCGGTCAATCGCCAGCAAAGTGAAGCGCAGATTTATGCGCTGGTCGCGGCGGCGCGCGAGGCGCAATTCAAGTCGATCAGCGTCGATCTGATTTACGGCCTGCCCCTGCAAACGGTGCAGAGTTTTGACGTCACCCTCGCCAAGATCATTGCCCTGCGCCCGGACCGGATTGCTGCCTACAGTTATGCGCATCTGCCGGAGCTGGTGCGCGCGCAACGGCTGATTCGCCCGGAGGACATGCCACCGCCGGAGCGCAAGCTGGAGTTGCTCGAACTGACCATTCGCCGTTTGACCGAGGCCGGTTATGTCTACATCGGCATGGACCATTTCGCCTTGCCGGATGACGAGCTGGCGCTGGCCCGCGCCCATGGCACGCTGCAACGCAATTTCCAGGGGTACTCGACCCATGCCGACTGCGACTTGATCGGCCTCGGGGTGTCTTCGATCGGCAAGGTCGGCGACAGCTACAGCCAGAGCGTCAAGGAGCTTTCGCAGTACTACGCGCGCATCAATCAAGGTCTGCTGCCGGTGCATCGGGGTTATCGCCTGAGCGCTGACGACCTGTTGCGCCGCGAAGTGATCAGCGACCTGATGTGTCATGGCCGGATCGATTTCGCCAAGTTCGAAGCACGTCACGCGATCTGCTTCACCGAGTATTTTGCCGAGTCATTGGCCCAACTCGGCGAGCACGTTCGCGACGGGCTCTTGCAGATTCACCGTGACGAGCTGGTGCTGTTGCCGCAAGGGCATTTGATGATGCGCAGCGCCGCGATGGCGTTTGATGCCTACTTGGGCGATCAGCAAAAAGGCCAGTTTTCGCGCACTGTTTGAGACATTCGGGCGCTCTGGAACGGGGATTGTCGGCAAGTTGATTTCAATCAAGGGACGGGGGCGCAATGCTCCCTAACATGACCGCAGACCCTTTGAAATCAGCCCGCTCATGACAATCTCTTCGCCTTCGATACCTGGCAACCTGCGCATCTGGAGCGTTGGTCTGGTGGTGACGGTCTTGCTGATACTCGCGATGTTCGCGGTGGTTGAGGCCAAGTCATACGGCGACATCGAGCAGCAGCGTATCGAGAAGGTCTTCCCGCAAACCGATTCGGTTTCCGCAGCGGAAGGCCCGTTCAAGGTGCGGACGATATCAGCGGGCGGCAAGGTCATCGGTTATGTCTTCCAGAGCCTGGACGTGGTGGACATTCCGGCCTACTCGGGCAAACCGATCAATACCCAGGTGATCCTCGACACCGCCGGTGTTATTCAGGATGCCTACGTCCTGGAACACCATGAGCCGATTCTGCTGATCGGCATCCCCGAAGAAAAACTCCACGGTTTCAGTGCCCGCTACACAGGGATCAAGGTCAGCCAGCGAGTGGTTGTCGGCCACTCCAGTGACCCGAGTGCGGTCACCGTGGATGCCATTGCCGGCGCAACCGTCACCGCCATGGTGGTCAATGAAGTCATCATGCGGGCCGCCCATGAAGTGGCCGTATCGCTCAAGCTGATCGAAGACAAGGGGGCAGTGGCGAGCAAGCCCGCCACTGTGCGCCAGGACTTTTTCGAGCCTGCCACCTGGGAGCAACTGAGCGGAAACGGCGCCATCCGTCGCTTGAACCTGACCCGTGGACAGGTCGATGCCGCCTTCAAAGGCACCGAGGCCGAAGGCGTCGACACGGCCGCGCCTGACCAGGTCGATGACACCTTTATCGAGCTGTACACCGCCGACCTGAACCCGCCGACCATTGGCCGCGCGTTGCTGGGTGACATTCAATACCGTGTCCTCATGCAAGAGCTCAAGCCCGGCGAGCAAGCCATTGCTGTATTGGGACGCGGCTTGTATTCGTATAAAGGCTCGGGTTATGTGCGCGGCGGGATTTTCGACCGGGTGCAATTGCGCCAGTTCGGCAATGTCATCAGCTTTCGCGACATGGACCATCAGCGCCTCTCCGACGTGTTCGCCAAGGGCATGCCCGAGTTCAATGAGATGTCGGTGTTCATTGTGCGCAAGCAGGCGGGTTTCGATCCAGGATCGCCCTGGTCCCTGGAGTTGCTGGTACGGCGTCAGACCGGTCCGGTCAGCGGCATGTTCAGCAGCTTCGAACTGTCTTATCAATTGCCCGAGCAATACCTTGAGCGCCCCGCACCGAGTGCCGAAGAACTGGCTGCCATCGAGGAAGCCAACCGGCCGATGTGGTTGACGATCTGGTATCAGAAACACTTCCAGGTCGGTGTACTCGCCACCGCGTTGTTGCTGCTGACCGCGATCCTGTTCCTGCAGGACAAGTTCACCCGCCGCCCGCATTTCCTGCACTGGCTGCGTCGCGGTTACCTGATCTTCACCGTGGTGTTCCTCGGCTGGTATGCGCTGGGGCAGCTGTCGGTGGTCAATGTCCTGACCTTTGTCCATGCGTTGTTCGAGCACTTTCGCTGGGAGCTGTTTCTCACCGACCCGCTGATTTTCATGCTGTGGGTGTTCACCGCCGCGAGCATTCTGTTGTGGGGGCGTGGGGTGTTCTGCGGCTGGTTGTGCCCGTTTGGTGCCTTGCAAGAACTGATCAACGAAGCCGCGCGCAAACTGAAAATCCCCCAATACGAATTGCCCTTCGCGGTGCATGAGCGGTTGTGGGCAATCAAGTACATCATTTTGCTGCTGCTGTTCGGTATCTCCCTGGAATCCATGTCCACCGCCGAACTGTTCGCCGAGGTGGAACCGTTCAAGACCGCCATCACCCTCAGGTTCGACCGCCAATGGTGGTTTGTCCTTTACGCGGTGGCGCTGCTGGTCATCAACATCTTCACGCGCAAAGTCTATTGCCGCTACATCTGCCCGTTGGGTGCCGCGTTGGCGATCCCGACCAAGCTGCGCCTGTTCGACTGGCTCAAGCGCCGCAAGGAATGCGGCAACCCCTGCCAGTTGTGCGCCAAAGAATGCGAGATCCAGGCGATTCACCCGGATGGGCGGATCAATGCCAACGAGTGCCACTACTGCCTCGATTGCCAGATGACTTACCACAACGAACACAAATGCCCGCCGCTGATCAACAAGCGCAAGAAGCGCGGCAAACCGGCTCCTGTGGCGGCGCAACTGATACCTGTCGTGGAAGTGACCGCCCCTGAATGACGCGCCCTTGTAGGAGTGAGCCTGCTCGCGATGGTCGCTAACGTTGACGCGTAATGACTGGCTCAACGCGGCGCTCTTGAGTCCATCGCGAGCAGGCTCGCTCCTACAGTTGACCGAGTTCTACCCGCACACCGTTTTATCCCTTCAAGGAGTACGCAGCATGACTGACACAGAATCCACAAAACCGGTGCAGGAAGAAGAGCACACCGGACTCAGCCGTCGCGGTTTTCTCGGTAGCAGCGCCGTCACCGGGGCGGTGCTGGCAGGGGCCACGACATTGGGCGGGGCGGTGTTCAGCCGCGAGTCATGGGCGGCTGCGGTCAAGGATGCGCAGGCGAAAACCCATGTCGGCCCCGGCGAGCTGGACGAATACTACGGCTTCTGGAGCGGTGGACATCAGGGCGAAGTGCGGGTGCTGGGCGTGCCGTCGATGCGCGAGTTGATGCGTATTCCGGTGTTCAACGTCGACTCGGCCACCGGTTGGGGCCTGACCAACGAAAGCAAGCGCATCATGGGCGACAGCGCGAAGTTCCAGAACGGCGATTGCCATCACCCGCACATCTCCATGACGGACGGCAAGTACGACGGTAAGTACCTGTTCATCAACGACAAGGCCAACTCCCGTATTGCGCGCATCCGCCTGGACATCATGAAGTGCGACAAGATGCTCACGGTGCCGAACGTGCAAGCCATTCACGGCCTGCGCCTGCAAAAAGTGCCGTACACCAAGTACGTGTTCGCCAACGCCGAGTTCGTCATTCCGCACCCCAATGACGGCCACACCTTCGACCTGCAAGACAAGAACAGCTTCACCATGTTCAACGCCGTCGATGCCGAAAAAATGGAAATGGCGTTTCAGGTGATCGTCGACGGCAATCTGGACAACGCCGACATGGACTACACCGGCAAGTACGCCGCGTCCACCTGCTACAACTCGGAGAAGGCCTACGACCTCGGCGGCATGATGCGCAACGAGCGCGACTGGGTCGTGGTGTTCAACATTCCGCGCATCGAAGCCGCGATCAAGGCCGGCAAGTTCATCACCCTGGAAAACTCGAAAGTGCCGGTGGTCGACGGTCGTAAAACCGATGGCAAGGACTCCGAATTCACCCGTTACATCCCGGTGCCGAAGAACCCCCACGGCCTCAACACCTCATCCGATGGCAAGTACTTCATTGCCAACGGCAAGCTGTCGCCAACCGTATCGATGATCGCCATCGACCGCCTGGACGACCTGTTCGCCGATAAATTCAAGGACCCGCGCGAAGTCATCGCCGCCGAGCCGGAATTGGGCCTGGGCCCGTTGCACACCACCTTCGACGGTCGCGGCAACGCCTACACCACGCTGTTCATCGACAGCCAGGTGGTGAAGTGGAACATGGCGGACGCGGTACGTGCCTACAAGGGCGAGAAGGTCAATTACATCAAGCAAAAACTCGACGTGCATTACCAGCCCGGCCACAACCACGCGTCGCTGACCGAAACCAGTGAGGCGGACGGCAAGTGGCTGGTGGTGTTGTGCAAGTTCTCCAAGGACCGCTTCCTGCCGACCGGGCCGCTGCACCCGGAAAACGACCAGTTGATCGATATTTCCGGCGAAGAAATGAAGTTGGTGCACGACGGCCCGGCGTTTGCCGAACCGCACGATTGCATCCTCGCGCGGCGGGATCAGATCAAGACGCAAAAAATCTGGAACCGTAACGACCCGTTCTTCGCCGCCACCGTGGAGTTGGCCAAGAAGGATGGCATCAACCTGGAGACCGACAACAAGGTGATCCGCGACGGCAATCATGTGCGGGTCTACATGACCTCCATGGCACCGGCGTATGGCCTGACCGAGTTCACCGTCAAGCAGGGCAACGAAGTGACCGTGACCATCACCAACATCGACCAGATCGAGGACGTGTCCCACGGTTTCGTCATGACCAACCACGGCGCGAGCATGGAGATCAGCCCGCAGCAAACCTCGTCCATCACCTTCACCGCCGACAAGGCCGGCCTGCATTGGTATTACTGCAGCTGGTTCTGCCATGCGCTGCACATGGAAATGGTCGGCCGCATGAAGGTCGAGCGGGCCTGACGGTTGAGCATCGACAGGAGCGGACCGATGACCGACATCAAGGGAAACCCGATCAAGGTGATCGCGCTTGCGCTCCTGCTGATGCCCGGCAGTGTGCTGGCGGTGCAACCCATTACCACGCTGCCGTTGCGCCTTGACGCCGAGCAACGCTGGCACGTGCCGGCGGGCGAATACCGTGGCTCGTTCAGCGTCGATCAGCCGATGCAGATTGTGTGCGAGCCCGGCGCGGTTTTTCAGGCGCAAGGGCAGGGCAACGGGGTGATTGTCAGCGCACCGGACGTCGGGATCGAGGGCTGCACTTTTCTGGACTGGGGGCATGACCTCACGGCCATGAATGCGGCGGTGTTCCTCCAGCCCAAGGCCCGTGGCGCGGTGATCAAAGGCAATCGACTGCAAGGCCAGGGTTTCGGGATCTGGGTCGATGGGACTCAGGATGCGAGCCTGATCGACAACCGCATCCAGGGCGATCCGGCGATGCGTTCACAGGATCGCGGTAACGGCATTCACCTGTATGCAGTACATGGCGCCAGGGTCATCGGCAACCAGGTGCGCGACACCCGCGATGGCATCTACATCGACACCTCCAACGGCAACCTGCTGCAAGGCAATACCCTGGAAGACCTGCGTTACGGCGTGCATTACATGTTCGCCAACGACAACCAGCTGATCGGCAACACCACCCGCCGCACCCGCACCGGCTACGCCCTGATGCAAAGCCGCAAGCTCACGGTGATCGGCAACCGCTCCGAACAGGATCAGAACTACGGCATCCTGATGAACTACATCACCTACTCGACCTTGCGCGACAACTTCGTCACCGACGTGCGCGACGGCTCGACCGGCGACAGCATGATCAGCGGCGCCGAGGGCAAGGCGCTGTTCATCTACAACTCGCTGTTCAACCGCATCGAACACAACCACTTCGAGCACAGCGCCGTGGGCATTCACCTCACCGCCGGCTCCGAAGACAACCGCATCGCCGACAACGCGTTTGTCGGCAACCAGCGCCAGGTCAAATACGTCGCCACCCGCTTGCAGGAATGGTCGGCGGATGGTCGGGGCAATTACTGGAGCGACTATCTGGGCTGGGACCGCAACAACGATGGCCTGGGCGATATCGCCTACGAACCCAACGACAACGTCGACCGCCTGCTGTGGCTGTACCCGCAGGTGCGGCTGTTGATGAACAGCCCCGGGATTGAACTGCTGCGCTGGGTGCAACGGGCGTTTCCGGTGATGAAATCGCCGGGCGTACTCGACAGCCATCCGTTGATGAAATCCACCACGCACACCCTGACCAAGGAGCCCGTCACATGAATGTCGTCGATCTGGAAGGCGTCAGCCAGCGTTATGGGCACACCACGGTGTTGCATCAGTTGAGCCTTAGCCTGGCCGAAGGCGAAGTGCTGGGTTTGTTCGGGCACAACGGCGCGGGCAAGACCACCAGCATGAAACTGGTGCTCGGTTTGTTGCAGGCCAGCGAAGGGCAAGTCAGGGTGTTTGGCCGCTTGCCCAGTGATCCGAATGTCCGGCGTCTGCTCGGCTATTTGCCGGAGAACGTGACGTTTTATCCGCAAATGAGCGGTCTGGAAACCTTGCGTCATTTCGCGCGACTCAAAGGGGCCGCGTTCGCTCAGGTGGACGGGCTGCTGGAGGAAGTTGGCCTGGCAGGGGCGGCGCATCGACGGGTCAAGACCTACTCCAAAGGCATGCGCCAGCGCCTCGGACTGGCGCAAGCGTTGCTCGGCGAACCGCGCCTGTTGCTGCTCGACGAGCCGACGGTCGGCCTCGATCCCATCGCCACTCAAGACCTGTATCGGTTGCTCGACCGTCTACGCAGCCAGGGCACCAGCGTCATTCTCTGCTCTCACGTTTTGCCGGGGGTCGAGGCGCATATCAATCGTGCGGCGATCCTGACCCAGGGGCGTCTGCTGGCCCTCGGCAGTCTGCGCAGCCTGCGCGAGGAAGCCGGGTTGCCGACGCTGATTCGCGCCAACGGGCTCAAGCATGCCGGCCCCTTGCAGGCCTCGTGGAACATTGCAGGGCATGTCACTCAACGTTGGGGCGTGGAGGGCCTCGAAGTGGCCGCGCTCAATGGCAGCAAACTGGGCCTGTTGCGCCAGTTGCTCAATGAGGATGAGCCGGCTGACGTGGAAATCACTCCGCCGTCCCTGGAAGACCTCTACCGCTATTACATGGGACGGGCCGCTGCGACCCACAGTGGAGAGATTCTATGAACCCGATCTGGAACATGGCCCGCAAGGAATTCAATGACGGTTTGCGCAACCGCTGGTTATTGGCGATCAGCCTGTTGTTCGCGGTGCTGGCCACCGGCATTGCCTGGTTGGGCGCGGCGGCGTCCGGTCAGTTGGGCTTTACCTCGGTGCCCGCGACCATCGCCAGCCTGGCCAGCCTGGCGACGTTCCTGATGCCGCTGATCGCCTTGATGCTGGCGTATGACGCCATTGTCGGCGAGGACGAAAGCGGCACCTTGCTGCTGTTGTTGACCTATCCACTGGGGCGCGGGCACATCCTGCTCGGCAAGTTCATTGGCCACGGGTTGATCCTGGCGCTGGCGACGCTGATCGGTTTCGGCTGCGCGATGCTCGCGATCGCCGTGCTGGTGGACGACGTCGAGCTGAGCCTGCTGCTCTGGGCCTTCGGACGATTCATTGTGTCGTCGACGCTACTGGGCTGGGGCTTCCTGGGGCTGGCTTATGTGCTGAGCAGCGTGGCAGCCGAGAAATCCACGGCCGCCGGTTTGGCGCTGGGCGTGTGGTTCTTTTTCGTGCTGGTGTTTGACCTGGCGCTGCTCGCCCTGCTGGTGCTCAGCGAAGGGCACTTCAACCCGAAAGTGCTGCCCTGGTTGCTGCTGTTCAATCCCGCCGACCTCTATCGCTTGATCAATCTTTCCGGTTTTGACGCCGTCGCCAGTACCGCTGGTGTGCTGACCCTGGGCAGCGATTTGCCTGTGCCGGGCTCGATGCTCTGGCTCTGCCTGCTGTTGTGGGTGGCGGCGCCGTTGGGTACGGCCTGGCTGCTGTTCCGTCGACGGGCGACTTGAATTCTTACTTTGGTTTTTTGGAGCACCTGATGATGAGAACGCTTGATTGGAAGACGCTGCGCAACCTGGCGGGCCTGATGGTCTGTGTGCTGCTGACGGCGTGTGACAAACCCGTGCAAGCCAGCTACAGCGATGCCCCCAGCGCCTTTCATCCCAGTGATGAGTGCCATGTCTGCGGCATGATCATCGACGGCTTCCCCGGCCCCAAGGGCGAAGTGGTCGAGCACAGCGGCATCAAGAAATTCTGCTCCACGGCGGAAATGATCGGCTGGTGGTTGCAACCGGAAAACCATCATGGCGATGCCAGGCTGTATGTCCACGACATGGAGCACAGCCCTTGGAATTCGCCGGATGACACCCAACTGATCGATGCCAAAGATGCGTATTACGTGGTCGGCACCCGGCTCAAGGGGGCGATGGGTGTGGTGTTGGCGTCGTTCTCCAGCCAGCAGGCTGCTGAAAAACTGGCCACGGAGCAGGGCGGTCGCGTGCTGCGGTTCAGCGAGATCGATCAGTCGGTGCTGCAACAACCGGCCATGTCGCACTCGACTCATTGAGCTGTCGATCCATTGAGAAAATCTGATCGCCGTCAAGTCGGTATTTTTGCATCTGTTCAAAGATAGGGTCCCGCCAGGTCCCCAGTGCTTGGCATCGACGATGCCCAGGAGAACATGATGCAAACCGAGTTTCAGGATCGTTTGGCCGTGATCACCGGCGCCAGTTCCGGGATTGGCCTGGCCTTGTGCGCGGCGCTTTTGCCGCGTGGGGTCAGGGTGTTGGCGATGTCGCGCACCGTCGGTGACTTGCCGGCCTTGCAGCAGATCTATGGTGAACGGCTGCAATGGTGTGCCGGGGACGTTACCTGCGAGGACGATCTGCAAGGGTTGGCCCGGCGGGCGGCGACGTTGGGGCGGGTGGATTATCTGGTGCCCAACGCCGGCATTGCCGAAATGGCCGATAGCCTGGATATGCCGGCCTTTCAGCGGCAATGGGCGGTCAACGGTGCGGGTGCGTTGAACACCTTGGCGGCGTTGCGCGGTGAGTTGGCGAACCCGGCGTCGGTGGTGTTTGTCGGCAGCTTCCTGACGGGGTCGAGTTTTCCCGGTCTGGCGGCCTGCATTGCCAGTAAGGCCGCACTCGCGGCACAGGCGCGCACTTTGGCGGTGGAGTTTGCCCGTTTCGATGTGCGCATCAACCTGGTCTCGCCGGGGCCGACCGCGACCTCGATGTGGGACAACCTGGGCTTGAGTGATGGTGAGCTTGACGATGTTGCTGACACGCTTGGCAAGCGTCTTTTGCCGGGGCATTTTCTTGATGCGTCTGCGGTGGCCAACGTGATTATTTTTCAGCTGTCCCAGGGGGCGCGGGGGGTTTATGGACAGGACTGGAAGGTTGATAACGGTTATACGTTGGGCTGAGGGGGGCTGAGGGGGCT
>NZ_JAGYFZ010000039.1:0-50001 GCF_019946675.1 Pseudomonas sp. BF-B-15 | reverse complement strand
TTGGAACCACCTGATCCCATCCCGAACTCAGCAGTGAAACGATGCATCGCCGATGGTAGTGTGGGGTTTCCCCATGTGAGAGTAGGTCATCGTCAAGATTAAATTCCGAAACCCCAATTGCGAAAGCAGTTGGGGTTTTGTTTTAGTAGAAGTCACCAATTTTGCTGGCACGTTACGGCGTAACGGGCTGGACACAGAATTTCTTGACGACCATAGAGCATTGGAACCACCTGATCCCATCCCGAACTCAGCAGTGAAACGATGCATCGCCGATGGTAGTGTGGGGTTTCCCCATGTGAGAGTAGGTCATCGTCAAGATTGAATTCCGAAACCCCTGTCTGCTAACGCAGACAGGGGTTTTGTCGTTTCGGGCTCGCTAATATCTCGATTGCCTGCTTAGGAAAAACAAAAAAGCCAGCCCCTGAAAATCAAGGGCTGGATTTTTTGTATGCCGAGTATTTGGAACTGATAGCTCACTGTGGCGGTTTTCGATCAGTTGCCCACCTGGCGCACAAATTGATCGAGCACATCGCTCAAAGGTCCGGCGGCAACGTTGTAGCGCTGGCTGCTGACTGCCGCTCCAACGTCACCCACCATCGGGTGCGGTAGCGCAGTTGCACGGGCAAGGTCTGCGGAAGGATGGCCAGCAGCTTGTCGGTGTCCTCCAACCGGAAGACACCGGACAGCCGCAAGTCGGCAATATCTGTTGTGCACGTCAGATAACCATGGCGGTAGCGTCCGACCTCCTGCAGGAAATCGCCAAGACGCATGTTGCGGGTGACGATCAGACCGTCGACCCAGGCGCCGACATCCATGGCCTGCGGTGGTGCAAAACGTGCCCGCTGATGATCAATCACATAGTTCTGACCGGCCTGTACCTGAATCGGCATGCCATCGGCAGGCAGTGGTGAATGGATCGCGACCATGCCGCTGGTCACGCTGAGCCGCGTGCAGTCCGCTTCCTGGCGAAGGATGAAACGTGCGGCGACGCCCTCATACACACCGTGGTGACTGTGCACGCGTAGCGGTCGATCCAGTGAAGATCCTTCATCGGCCCCGCCGAACGTCACGATGATTTCGCCACGGGTCAGTTTGATCCGACGCTGGTGCGCGGTGTAGTCCAGATCCACTGAGCTGGCGGTGTTCAGTTCCAGTCGCGTGCCATCCGGCAGCTGGAAACCACGGCGCTCGCCCATAGCGGTGGCGAAATCCGCGGTCCACTGTTGCCAGCCCGTCAGATCCCTGCCCAGCCATGCTGCCGATCCCATCAACAACGCACCCGACAACAGTTTCAAGGCCTGGCGCCTGCCCAGTCCTTGAGCACTGTTTTCCAGCGTGTTGAAGGCGACGTGGGCACCGGGTACCGCATGCAAATTGTTGCTGAGTTCGGCGTGCAGGGACTGCACCCGTTGCCAGGCCAGTTCGTGTTCCAGATGTTCTGCCCGCCAGACATCGCATTGCTGGCGCAGCCTGGAATTGCTCGCGTTGTTTCGCAAGCGCAGCAGCCAGTGGATGGCTTGTTTGACCACCTGTTGATGAGGTTCGCCACGCCGACCCAGTGCCGAATTATCCACAGGCATCATGTTGGGTACCGCAGCAGGTAGCAGTGATAGAGCGAATCAGCGACATAGCGCTCCACCGAACGTTGAGAGTGAGCCCTTCGGCTGCATTAGCCCGAACGTCACAAATGATAATTACTCGCATTGTTGTCAAGGGACGGGGAATTTGCAACTGCCGCTCGAACAACCGTCATCACACCAATGCTACTCAAGCGCTCTAGCATGCCGTTCGGCGGGTATCTGACGGAAATACCGGTCATTTCGTACATGCCCCTAAGATTTATCCCGCCTGTGCCGACAGACTGGTGAGACATGCGTGCACCAAAGTAGAGCGGCCTTAGAGCCGCTTGAGCTGTACATGGAATGTTGCAACCCGGAACGCATCCCCACTTTCTGCATAGAAGCCCTATGAAATGAATCTCAAGTTCAGCCATAAAATCCTGTTGGCCGCCTCCGGCGTCGTGGTGCTGGCTTTTGCGTTGTTCACTTTGTACAACGACTATCTGCAGCGAAATACCATTCGGCAAAACCTCGAATCCTCCGTTCAACAAGCCGGCGACCTGACCGCCAGCAGCGTGCAGAACTGGATGAGCGGCCGCGTGCTGGTGCTGGAAAACCTCGCGCAAAACGTCGCTCATCAAGGCGCCAATGCCGATCTGCCGGGGCTGGTTGATCAGCCGGCCTTCACCTCCAACTTCCAGTTCACGTACGTCGGCCAGACTAATGGCGTGTTCACTCAGCGCCCAGACGCGAAGATGCCGGATGGCTACGATCCGCGTCAGCGTCCCTGGTACAAGCAAGCGGTTGTCGCTGACAAAACCATGCTGACCCCGCCTTACATGGCGGCCGTCGGTGGGTTGGTCGTGACCATCGCCATGCCGGTGAAAAAGAATGGCGAGTTGCTTGGCGTGGTCGGCGGCGACCTGAGCCTGGAAACCCTGGTGAAGATCATCAACTCGGTGGACTTCGGCGGCATTGGCCATGCGTTTCTGGTCAGTGCCGACGGCCAGGTGATCGTCAGCCCGGACAAAGACCTGGTCATGAAGAACCTGAAGGACATCTACCCCAACGCCGGCCTGCGCATCGAGAAGGGCAATCAGCAAGTCACCCTGAACAACCAGGAACGCATCCTCTCGTTCACCCCGGTCAACGGTTTGCCGAATGCTGCGTGGTACATCGGTCTGTCGATCGATAAGGACAAGGCCTACGCACCATTGAGCCAATTCCGCACCTCAGCGTTGATCGCGATGTTTATCGCTGTCACCGTCATTGCGGTGCTGCTGACCCTGCTGATCAACGTGCTGATGCGCCCGTTGACCACCATGGGTCGTGCGATGCAGGACATTGCCCAGGGCGAAGGCGACCTGACCCGTCGTCTGTCCGTGGAAAGCAAAGATGAATTCGGCGAACTGGGCGGCTCCTTCAACCAGTTCGTGGAGCGAATTCACGCGTCGATTTGCGAAGTGTCCTCGGCAACCCGGCAGGTCCATGACCTGTCGCAACGGGTGATGGCTTCGTCCAACGCGTCGATCGTCGGTTCCGACGAACAAAGTGCGCGCACCAACAGCGTGGCGGCGGCGATTAACCAGTTGGGCGCCGCCACCCAGGAAATCGCCCGCAACGCCGCCGACGCTTCGCAGCATGCAAGCGGCGCGAGCGAGCAGGCCGATGACGGTCGTCAGGTGGTGGAAAAAACCATTCTGGCCATGACCGAGCTGTCGCAGAAAATCAGCCTGTCGTGCACGCAGATCGAAACCCTGAACGCGAGCACCGACAACATCGGGCACATTCTCGATGTGATCAAAGGCATCTCCCAGCAGACCAACTTGTTGGCGCTCAACGCCGCCATTGAAGCGGCACGCGCCGGTGAAGCCGGTCGTGGTTTTGCGGTGGTGGCGGACGAGGTACGCAACCTGGCGCATCGCACGCAGGAATCGGCCGAGGAGATTCACAAGATGATCACGTCGCTGCAGGTCGGCTCGCGTGAAGCGGTGACCACCATGAACGCCAGTCAGGTCTCCAGCGAAGAGAGCGTTGAAGTGGCGAACCAGGCGGGTCTGCGTCTGGTCAGCGTGACGAAGCGCATTGGCGAAATCGACGGGATGAACCAGTCGGTGGCGGCAGCGACCGAGGAGCAGACGGCGGTGGTGGAAACCCTCAACGTCGACGTTAACCAGATCAATCTGCTGAATCAGCAGAGCGTGGCCAACCTCAATGAAACGTTGAAGGATTGCGATGCATTGTCGTTGCAGGCGAATCGGTTGAAGCAGTTGGTTGATAGCTTCAAGATCTGATTCAGGTCAGATCACCGCGTTATCGTTCTTCGCGAGCAAGCCTCGCTCCTACAGGTTACTCGATACCTTGTAGGAGCGAGGCTTGCCCGCGAAGAGGACTGGCGCATCACCGAAAAAAGTGTGTCCTACGCAAACAGCTTCAACACATTATTCATCGCATCATCGGCAAACCCCTGCACAAAATCCTTGAACCCCGGCAGTGCCTCGGCGCCACCCTGAGCCGGCTCGGCGTTGATGGTCCATGTCGCTCGGGACTTACCTTCGCCCAGCGTTTCAACCGTCATCGCCGCCCACAAATTGGCCACGCCCAAGGTGTTGTAGATCGTGGTCCAGGTCATGCTCCGCGCCTGGTCATCCCGCGAATTGAGTTGCTCGACCACCAGGTTGCCGTCCTTGAAGAATTTCTTGCGCAGCGATGACACGCCTTCGCCGGTCATCTCGATGTGCGACAACGCCGGGATGAATTGATCGAAGCCGGCAAAGTTGCCGACCACCGCCCAGACTTTTTCGGCCTGCGCCGGCACGTCCACCGAAGACACGACGAGGCAGCCTTGCGGGTTTTTGATCAGGGTATCGGGTTGCAGGTTTTTCATGGTTTTGCTCCGCTTGAGTGATTCAGATGAAGTTGATTTCTTTGAGGTAGTCGCAGCCGCGACGCAGCAGCGCCGGGGATTTTTCCGGGTAGTGCGCGCCCATCTGCCGTACGCCGGCCTGTGCGTTGTCATGGCCGATCATCGAGATGTCGCCGATGTCTTCTTCGAAGCCGTTGAGGTAAAAACCGAGTACGCCGAACAGCGCGTTGTCACTGTCGACCCGGCCCAATTGCTGCTGCCAGTCGGAGACGCTGACCATGGAGAATTCCCGACCCGCCTCACGAAAGGACGCGACGTAATCGTCCCAACTCAGCGGCTCGGGGTTGTGCAGGTTGAACACCGCTTTTTCCGCTGAATATCGGCTGGCGTGAAAGGCGATGAAACGGGCGAGAAAGTCCACCGGCATCAGGTCGAAATTCAACGCGAATTCCGGCACCTGACCGAGCTGGATCGAGCCTTTGAGCATCAGCATCAAGCGGTTTTTGTGCGGTTGGCAGACGCCGCTCAAGCTGTTGAAACTGATGTTGCCGGGGCGGTACAGATTGACCCGAACCCCGCGCTCCCGAGCCCTTTCCAGGATCCGTTCGCCGACCCACTTGGACAGGTTGTAGCCATTCTTGATGTAGATCGGCGGGGTCTGCGCGGCGGGCAGTTCGAGCACCCGGCCATCAGCGGAAATCGTGCTCGAAGCCGACAGCGTCGAGACGAAATTGAAGATTTTTTTACTGCGTCCTTCGCACAGGCGCAGGCACTCGAAGATCGGTTCTACGTTGTCCCGCGCCAGCGACTCGTAATCCAGCACGTGATTGACGTTGGCGGCGTTGTGCACCAGCGCGCCGTACTCGCGATCCAGGCGCTCATAAACATCCACCGCAAGCCCCAGCGAGGGCTGTGTGATGTCCGCCGCGTAAACCCGCACCCGGCTCAAATCCAGATGCTCCAGACGGTTTTCCCGCAACGCGTGGGCGAAGCGTTCCGCCGCCGATTGCCCGCTGCCATCGCGCACCAGACACGCTACTTCGCTGGCGCCCCACGCCAACAACGCCTCGACAATATGCACACCGACAAAACTGTTGGCGCCGGTGACGATCACCTTGTGTACATCACCCATGCGACTGACGGGCAGCGGCTCGATATTCAGCTCGCGGAAGGCATCCGCCATGGCCTGTTCGCTCAGTACTTCCTCTGTGCCGGAGCCGCGCACCAGTGTCGCCAGTTTCGCGATGGTCGGCAGTTCGATGAAGCGATTGATCGAGATGCTGCGACCGAACTCTTCACGCAGGCGCAACAGCATGCGCGACAGCAGGATCGAGTGGCCGCCCAAATTGAAGAAACTTTCGTCGGTGGAAATGTCGCTGGCCGGCAACTCCAGCAGCTCGGCCCAGATCTCCAGCAGCAGCGCTTCATCGGCACTGGCCGGCAAGCGTCGCTCGGTGTTTTCGGCGATGCTGACGGGCAGCTCCAGCAGGGCCTTACGATCGACCTTGCCGTTGCTGGCAAATGGCATGCTCGCCAGTTCGGTCCAGGCGGTGGGCTGCATGTAGTCCGGCAGAAACTGGGTGGCGTGCGCCTTCAGCGCTTCACGCGCCGCGCCGGGCAGCGCTTCTTGAGGCTGGGCGAGGAACGCCAGAATCCGCCGTTGGCTGTCGATGACCACGGCCACCTGGCGGTACAGCTGACTGTCGCGCAGGCAACGTTCGATCTCCTCCGGCTCGACCCGAAAGCCGCGAATCTTTACCTGATTGTCCCGGCGGCCGCACAGCTCGATGCCAGCGTCGGTCCACTTCGCCATGTCGCCGGTGCGGTAGGCCCACAGGTGCTCACCGCTCGGCAGGCTCACGTTCAAATAGCGCTCGACGGTCTGTTGCGGATTGTTCAGATAGCCCAGGCACACACCGGGTCCGACGATGTACAACTCGCCGACGGTCTGTTCGGCCACCGGTTGAAAATCTTCATCGAGAATCAGCACCTGACTGTTGGCAATGGGCGCGCCGAGGGTGCGATTGCTGTCGCCGGCGCGCAGTTGCCGCGCGGTGATCAGCACCGTCGCTTCGGTCGGGCCATAGAGGTTGTAGAGGTTGCCCTGGCGGGTGAGCTGCTCAATGACATAGGGCTCGCACACGTCGCCACCGGTCATCACGTGATCCAGCACCTGCAACTGCTCCAGCGGCAGAATGCTCAACAAGGCTGGCGGCAGAAACGCGTGGCTCAAGCGTTGGTGGCGGATCAGTTCCACCAGTTGCAGCGGATCACGGCGTTGATCGTCGCTGGGCACGATCAGCTCGGCGCCCTGCAACAGGGTCGGGAAAATATCGATCAGCGACGAGTCGAAACTCAACGACGAAAACTGCAGCGCCCGGCTCTGCTCCGTCAGTTGCACATAGTCGGCGTACCACGCGGTGAAATGCGCGAGGTTGGCCTGGCTGAGCAACACGCCTTTGGGATGGCCGGTGGTGCCGGAGGTGTAGAGCGCCATGCACGGCGCATCGAGGTCCGGGCGCTGGCGCATCAAAGGTTGGTCGAGATCCACGCTGTCGATGTCGATCGCGCTGATGTCCAGGCTGAGCATCTCGGATGCAAGAGGATGCTGCCCGTCGTGCAGCAGCAACACGGCACCGGCATTCGACAGAATGTAGTGCTGACGTTGCAGCGGATGGCTCGGCTCCAGCGGCAGATACACCGCGCCGCTGCCGAGAATCGCCAGAATCCCCGCATACAACGCGCTGCATTTCGGCAGGCAAATGCCGATCACCCACGGCCCGTCGAGTTGTTCGAGCATTGGCTGCAAACGCTGCTGGATGGCGCGGCTGTGAGCGTGCAGTTGGCGATAGCTGAGGGACGTGCCGGCAAGGTTCAGCGCCGGTCTGTCGGCGGACTGCATGAAGCGCTGTTCAAGCCGCTCGATCATCGGCACTTGCGCGAGTTGCAGCAACCGAGGATCAGCAGTGGAATTGAGCCGATGGACGAAGGCCAGGCGCTCCAGGAACCGCAGGCTTTCTAGCCGCTCGAAATGCACCGGGGTCGCTGGCTCGGCCAATAGAAAATAGTCGGCGTCCCGCGAGAAACGACTGACCAGCAACGCTACGTGGTCCACCAGCTCCGCCACCGCCCGCACACGCAATGCCTGGCCGTTGCCCGAAGGTTCGTCGGCAATCGGCACGCGCGTGAGCAGCGTCGAACCGTGCAGGCATAGCAAGTCCAACGTCACCAGACCTGAAGTCTGCGGCTCGCCGATGCCCAGTTGCAGCGTCAGTCGCGATGTCGCGCCGAAGTCCTCAAACGGCAGGCTTGTGTCGTCGATCAGCAAATCGAACGGTCCCGCCGCAGGCTGACCAACTGCCTCAAGCCGCATCAGTGAATGACCGTGTTGTTCGAGCTCCAGCGCCAGGTCGGTCAGGGCCTGGCTCTGCCCGATGAGCAGAATGTCGAGACGTCTCATGATGTGCTCCTCGTTAAACCAGGTAGTCGCTCAGGGCTTCTTGAACGCACGGCGAATCGAGCAGCGAACTGCTGCGGAAAAACCGCACGATGTTGGCGACCAGCGGGTGATGGCGGTTGATCGGGAAGGCCAGTCCCGACACCTCGCGCTTGAGTGCGGCGCGCGCGGCTTCGCTGATCTGCAAGGAATCGATCAGGCGGAAGTCGAACGACTTCTGAATGTCGTTGGTCAGGTAATGGCCGATAAACACCGGCAGAATCTGCGCGATGCATTGGCGGTCTTCTTCACTTGCGGTGTGCCAGTAGATGCGCACCAGCCGCGCCCAGAAGCCCGAGTGACGACCCTCGTCGAGCAGGTGGTCAGCCATCAAACCCTTGATCGATTGCTTGACCGTGTCGTCCTTGGCAAACGCCGCCACATCACCGGTGACTGTGTTCTCGGCGATGGCTACGCAGATCAATTCCACGGCACTGCGCAGGTGTTCCGGTGCGAGTGCCACGGCGGCCGGAATCGCCCGGCTCAGTTCGATTTCATCCGGCAGGTCGATGGGCGTAATGCCCGTCATGGCGACGGTTTGCTGCATGAAATCCATCGCCACCAGCGCGTGGTAATCCTCGTCCACCACCACGGTCATGGCGTCGTAACGGCAGGCGAACGGGAAGGCCACGGCAAAGCGGTTCTTGGCGATGCTGCGCGCGGTTTTGTCGACGATCTCGGTTTCGAAAATCACCACGTCGTTGATGAATTTGTAGAGCGTCTGCACCAGGGCGAAATCCCGTTGCTCCGGGCATTCGCGCAGAAAGGTTTCGCTCAATACCAGCGGTTGGCGACTGAGCGGGTAGATCAGCTTTTCGTCGTTCTCCAGCACGCGGCGCGGTCGGGTGCGGATGGTCGCGCGGCTTTCCCAGGCGTCGGCGAAGGATTGGTAGTCGGCGGCGTTCATGCGTTCACCTCCGCCAACGGCTCGCTCATGCTCAGACGCAGGCCGTCCCACAGGGCAATGCGGCTTTCCACGGCGGCGAGGGCGCTGGCGTAGACGTCTTCTTCGCGTTGCGGATCGCCATTGACCAATCGCGCGAGGAGTTTTTCCGCTGCCGGGCCGTGGTCTTCGGAATCGACTTCGATGTGCCGTTCCAGGTAGTAACGAAAGGTCGGCGCTTGCTCAATGCCGATGCCCCAATCGTCGAGAATCCGCTGGAACATCTGCGGAATCACGCTCTCACGACCGTGCAAAAATGCCGCTGCAACACTGTGGCCAGGTGCATGCAGCGCGGTGTGCAAGGTGTGGCGCACGAACTGCGCAGCGGCCGGGTCAACGTCCACGCTCTGCAATGCCACGTCATAACTCACGCCTTCTTGCTGCAGCGCCACGAAGCGTTCGATGACGGCCGTGCTGGCCCCCACTTCGCGCATCGCATCGAGGTACAACTCGAAATGGCTGTAATGGCCGTGGGCCGGACGATCATCGGACTCTTCACCAAGCACGATCTCGTTGATCAGGCGCGCCGCTTGCGGATCGCTCGGCGGCAGCCAGGGCAACTGAACGCAGGTCAGTTCCTGTTGCAGGCGCTTGGTCAGCGACATGAAATCCCATACCGCAAACACATGGGATTCCATGAAGCGTTGAAGTACCGAAAGCGAATGTATTTCAGAGAAAATCGGGTGCGCGCTAAGTTCTGCTTTCTTCTGATTAAGACGGTCTTTAGTCGATTTCATGGCGAGCCTATAAGTGGTCCGGAGTGAGGTGTGATCAATAAGTAATGAGTGCTTTAAAAAGTCTGATGGCGAGCGGATGCCTCAAATGAATTGATCGGTATTAGTTGCATATAAGTCTTATGGCTAAAGGGTTGCAGCCAGTAGCCAGTAGTGGCGGAGAAAAACTAATACACGAATAAAGTGCTGGGCAAGTTATTTTTATACTATTTTAAAGTTTAACTTTTTCGAGCGTGACAAGTTCCAATAAGACTTTTTGAATAAGTTTTATTTGGGCGTAGTTGCTCCTTTCGGCTTATATAAGTCGAAATCGAAATAAAGAGTGAATGCCTCACTCGAAGCAACTTTCTAAGGGTGATCGTTAGTGTGATTTGAGGGGTGGAAGTTGGCCGGGACGCCGATGCTTCCTTTCCCGTGGCAAGACTCCTTCCTTAGGTTCTTGATGCGGGGACTGCGCCGCTCATGCGGTGCGTCGCCCGTTTGTTATTCGTTGGCAGCCCAAGAGTGAGCGTAAATCAAGGCAGCCGCTATCACCGACGCGTCATAGGGTCAGTGCTAGGGGCGGGTTTGGCAGAAAGGATGTGCAGGCGCGGCAAGCGCGGGCGAGCAGGTCGACCTGCTCGCGCCGTTGCCGGGGTGATTTATTTCGAGGTTTTTCTGCTTTGCGCTTCGGGGCTTTCGAGATAGCGGGTGATGACCTCGACACCTCGGTTGAGGTGATGTTCGAGCAGCTTCACCGAACGCTCGATGTCGCGGTCTTCCACCGCCCGCAGCAGCGCACGGTGATCTTCCTGGGACAGTTTGCCCAGGCCCATGGCTTCCAGGTTGAAGCGCAGGAAGCGTTCCTCTTCGTTCAGTCCGTCTTCGACCAGCCTCAAGAGCCGACGGTTAGGCGCCTTGCAATACATCGACATATGGAACAGGCGGTTAAGCCGGCCGATTTCGGTGTAATCGTGTTCCGTTTCCAGTTCGTCGATGTAGCGGGCGGCCTGCTCGAAGTCTTCGTTGGTGAGCAAGGGGATCGACAGGCGCAGGGCTTCGGACTCCAGAAGGATGCGCAATGCGTAAGTCTCGACGGCGTCGCCCTGAACCAGTGGCGCGACCACCGCACCTTTGTGGGCGACCACGTTAAGCAGTGCATGGGCTTCGAGCTGGCGCAAGGCTTCACGGACCGGCATGCGGCTGACACCGAACAGGTCGGCCAGGTCTTGTTGGCGAAGGGCCGTGCCGCAAGGAATGCGACCATCGAGAATGGCGGCACGCAGGGTCTCTTCGATGACCGAGCGGGCCAAATGCGCGGGAATCGGCCCGTTGACCTTGATACTGCTGAGAGGGTTGGGCTTCTGTGTCACTACAACGCACCCTGAATGACTGAGATAATTTGGATCCAAGAGGACACTAGTGACTGCCTGACAGGTTGTCAAACGCACACAGGGTCACACTTCAAGTTTAGTCGGCCCGCAGTGATCTCACCGTGCCATTGTTATTTAACAGGCTAACCTTCAACATCAATCGATTCCACCTGCCCACCCTGGATGCCTCGCATTGGCGGCACGTTTCGCGATCCCTCGGACCTTGCGCTGGTTGTGCTGCGCGTTGCTGCTGGCCGGTGTCATTTCGGGCGGCCTGCACGCCGACTGGGATTTTTCCCTGATCAGCCGTCGGGCGCAGGCGTTGTACGGGCCATTGGGCGAGGGTCAGCAGCGCATCGATGCCTGGCAGCAATTGTTGGCGACGCAGAAGCAACTCAGTGAGCTGGACCAGCTCAATGTGGTCAACCAATTCTTCAACAAACAGATGCGCTATGAAGAGGACATCGACCTGTGGCACGAGGTCGATTATTGGGAAACCCCGATCGAAGCCTTGTGGAGAGGCGCCGGTGATTGCGAAGACTTCGCCATCGCCAAGTATTTCAGCCTGCGCCGCCTCGGCGTTTCCAGTGACAAGTTGCGCATTACTTACGTTAAGGCCCTGAGCCTCAATCGCGCGCACATGGTGCTGACCTACTACGCCAGCCCCGACGCCATGCCGCTGGTGCTCGATAGCCTGATCGACGCGATCAAGCCCGCCAGCCAACGTACCGATCTGTTGCCGGTCTACGCTTTCAATGCCGAAGGCTTGTGGTTGCCGGGTGCCAAGGGCAACAAGAAAGTGGGCGATACCAAGCGGTTGTCCCGTTGGCAGGATGTGTTGAAGAAAATGCAGGCGGAAGGATTCCCGGTCGAAACGATTAACTAGGAGCACGCGCTCAGATGTCTTTGTTCAAACAGCTATTGATCGCTATTTGTCTGTTCCTGGTGGTCGCCTTCACCGGCAGCTTCATGGTCAGCCTCGAGAGCTCGCGCACCCAGTACGTCAACCAGTTGCGCTCCCATGCCCAGGACGCCGCGACGGCGTTGGCGCTGTCGTTGACGCCGAACATCGATGACCCGGCGATGGTCGAGCTGCTGGTCAGCTCGATCTTCGACAGCGGTTACTACGCGAGCATCCGCGTGGTCGATCTGTCGAACGACAAGACACTGGTCGAACGCAACGGCATCCCGGCGGTCACCAATGTGCCGGACTGGTTCATCAAACTGATCGGCCTGGAACCGGCGGGTGGCGATGCGATTGTCAGCCGTGGCTGGGAGCAGGCTGCGCGGGTCGAAGTGGTCAGCCATCCGATGTTCGCGCTGGCCAAGCTTTGGCAGAGCGCACTGGGCAGTCTCGGCTGGTTGCTGCTTTGCGGCGCGGTGAGTGCGGCGCTCGGTGCGTTGCTGTTGCGCCGGCAATTGAAACCGCTGGACTACATGGTCCAGCAATCTCACGCCATTGCCCGCCGCGAATTCCTCAGCCTGCCGGACCTGCCGCGCACACCTGAATTGCGCCGGGTGGTGCAGGCCATGAACCAGATGGTCGAGAAGCTCAAGGCGTTGTTCCAGGAGCAGGCCGAACGCAGTGAAAAACTGCGCGCCGAGTCCTATCAGGACAACCTGACCGGGTTGGCCAACCGGCGCTATTTCGAGATGCAATTGAACGCGCGGGTGAGCAATCCGGAGCAGGCGAGTTCGGGTTATTTGCTGCTGCTACGGGTCAAGGACCTCGCCGGGCTGAATCAG
The DNA here is from genome assembly GCF_019946675.1 of Pseudomonas sp. BF-B-15. Classification (NCBI taxonomy): domain Bacteria; kingdom Pseudomonadati; phylum Pseudomonadota; class Gammaproteobacteria; order Pseudomonadales; family Pseudomonadaceae; genus Pseudomonas; species Pseudomonas sp. BF-B-15. The sequence continues at coordinate 37,305 of NZ_JAGYFZ010000039.1, read as the reverse complement.
CGTCTGGGCGGTCAACACACCGATGATTTGTTGATAGCGGTCGGCGAGCAACTGTCCCGCGAGTGCGCCAAATACCCCGAAACGCTGAACCTTGTCACGCGGATCCGTGGTGGTGAATTTGCCGTGCTGGCGCCGGGATTGCTGCGCGCAGAAGCGCTGCAACTGGCGCAAAACCTCGACAGCGCCTTGGTCACCCTGCATGCGACCGGCGCCACCGACGTGGCCGCCGTGGCTTTCATCGGGCTGGCGCCGTTTGTGTATGGCGACGCCCCGCAAGCGGTGCTCGGGCTGGCGGATCAGGCACTGGCGCAGGCTGAAGGCCAGGGCGATTCCCGGTGGGTGTGCCTGGACCGCGCAACGTCGGCCCCTGTCGGCGATGATCATCATGCCTGGCACAGCTTGCTCGATCTGGCGCTGAGTCAGCAGCGCTTCGAGCTGTATTTCCAGCCGGTGGTGGCCAGCCAGGACACGACACTGGTGCTGCATTACAAAGTGCTTTCACGCCTGATCGACGAGCAGGGCCAGGCGATCCCCGCCGGCCGGTTCTTGCCGTGGCTTGAGCGTTTCGGCTGGGCCGCGCGCCTGGACCGCCTGATGCTGGAGCGGGTGCTCGAGCAGATGGCCGACCATGAAGCGTCGTTGGCGCTGAACCTGTCCTCGGCGACGCTGGCCAATCCGCAGGCGCTGAGTCAACTCTTCGATATTTTGCGGGCGCATTCCAGTTTGGGGTCGCGGCTGACACTGGAAATCGGCGAGGAACAACTGCCGGAGCAAGCTGAGCTGGAAGAGCTGACACGGCGACTACGTGAACTCGGCTTCTCGCTGAGCCTGCAACACTTTGGCGGGCGCTTCAGCATGATCGGCAACCTGGCACGGCTCGGGTTGGCGTATTTGAAGATCGACGGCGTTTACATCCGCGCGATTGATCAGGAGAGCGACAAGCGTTTGTTCATCGAGGCGATTCAGCGGGCGGCGCACAGCATCGACTTGCCGTTGATTGCCGAGCGGGTCGAGACGGACGGGGAGCTGGCGGTGATCCGCGAGATGGGGATTTACGGTGTGCAGGGGCAGTTGTTTGGTGAGCCGAAGCCCTGGGAGTGATCAGATCTGAAGATCGCCATCGCGAACAACCCGGTAAACATTGTAGGAGCCGGCTTGCCGGCGATGGCGTCAGCACAGACAACGACAAAGGTTGGATCAGATCAACCCCGAATCATCCTCATCCACCAGATTACTCAACCCACCCAACGCCTCCCGGGCCTGTGACCGGTCCATCAGTTTGGCCTGTGCGGCGGCCGGCAGGTCGGTGACGCGGATCACGCCCTTATCGGTCAGCACCTGAATCAGGTCGTCGAGTACCCGGATCATGTCCAGGTCACTTTGCCTCAATTGCTTGAGTTGTTTGATTTGCTGAAGTTGTTTGTGGCTGGTCGCCATGACTTCGCTGGCAAACCAGGCTTGAAGATCGGGATGGTCGGCCGGGAGTATTTCGGTAGACCCGGCATAGGCCTCGGTTTCCACGCGCATCAGTTGGCCGTCTGCATTGCGTTGCACGTAGAACATTGAGCATCCCTCATGAATGACCCGCATAGGTCTGTCAGCAGCATAGCCAACGGAGCGGTGCCTGGATGTCAGGCCGTGGCAAAACATGCTTATGAACTAAGTAACTAATTGATTTAAAAGATATATACGAAACAACTAAACGTCTGTTGGTTAATTGCCTGGGTAAATGGTCCGCTTATTGCTCCGTTGTTACTCGTGTTCGTGATGTTGTCAGCGACTGAATGAGCCTGCCATTCGGCGCCAAAATGAGCGGTCGTTCAGGCTTGAGTGGATAATCGCGCGCCGTCCGGTCGAGCCGTTTTTTCGGTGAATGCATGCATAGATAAGCAGCCAAAAAAACAGCGCCAAGTCAAAAAAATGGCGATTAAAAAATAATTTTGATCGCGATTAAGTATTACGCTAGTGTAGTTCAAAATATTGACGATATCATTTTAGTGGCTCACCTCGACGGACCGTCACGAGCTTCGTGTTCTATCTCAGTAAGCGCCTCGGGCAGTCTATGAATCGTACAGACGATATATCGAACCTGTTCAACAGGTTCGGGGCAAGTGCGGACAGCTATCTCGAATTCGATAGCCATTTTGACTACAAAGAAAAGCCGTTGGCGCTGGTGCCGACTACGCCTGTGTCCGTGGTGATTGACGCCCCTGAGGCCGCTGCCGAGGTGGTTGAAGCCGCACCGGTCGAGCGCGCGATCCCTGTCGAGGCTGAACTGCCGCCCGTCAAAATCCCCAAGGTTGCTGCGCCGCTTCGCCATTTACTGGCCGAGGTCGCGCTGGCGCGTCAGGCAGAAGCGCAGGCACGCAACGAAGAGGCGCTGCGCCAGGTGCTGCCTCATGGCCGTCCGAGCAAAACCAAGGCGCATGTCATCGCGTTGATATCGGGCAAGGGCGGTGTTGGCAAAAGCACCCTGGCCTCGGCGCTGGCCACCCTGTTGCGGGTTGAGCACGGTCAGACGCTGGCCATCGACCTCGATCCGCAAAATGCCTTGCAGCATCACCTGGGTGCCGAGCCGGATGTAGCGGGCATGGCCAACGCCAGCCTGCAGGGTGAAAACTGGAATTCACTGCTGTTGGCCGGGCCGGCAGGCTCATTGTTGCTGCCTTATGGTGCGGTCACTGAAGATGAGCGCCGGACGCTGGAACGCTATCTGGAAAACGATCGATTCTGGCTGGCCCGTCAGTTGGCGAACATGGCGCTGGGCGAAAACGACGTGGTGATTCTCGACACACCACCGGGTCGTACGGCTTACCTGGACCAGGCCTTGATGGTGGCTGATCAGGTGCTGGTGGTGGTGACCGCCGACGCCGCGTGCTTCCTGACGCTGGACCCGATGCAGCGCTTGCTCGACGAACGCAAGGCCCGGGGGCAGGCTCCGCTGTGCAATTACGTGATCAATCAGTTCGACGGCTCCCGAGCGTTTTGCCGGGATATGCAAGAGGTGCTCAAGCGCCGTCTCGGTAACGATCTGCTGGGGGCCGTGGCGCTGGATCACAGCATCGGTGAGGCGTTGGCGTACGGTCAAAACCCGTTGCTGGAACCGGGCTTTTCCCCGGCCTGCCGAGACATGCGAGTCCTGAGTGACACGCTCAAGGCGCAACTGAAATCGATGGATATCGCGGAGTCGTACGCTTCGTGATTACAGCCTCAGCTCCCGATACCGAAGCCCTGACGCGATCGCAGCGTTGGGCGCAGGCGCTGTCCGAACGCGTAGACAGTTTGCCCAAGGCATTGCGTCGAGCGTTGATCCTCGGCATCACGCTGATGTGCGCGCTGCTGGCTGTTTTTATCATCACGGTGCCGTTCGATCTGTATTCGCAGTGCCTCTTTGCGGCGGGTTGCTTCGCCACCGCGTTGGTGCTGCGCAAGATTCCGGGGCGCCTGACGGTGATGGTGCTGATCGGTTTGTCACTGACGGCGTCCCTGCGCTATCTGTACTGGCGGCTGACGTCCACCCTCGGTTTCGAAGGCTGGCTGGACATGCTGTTTGGCTACGGCCTGGTCATGGCCGAGCTGTACGCGATGATCGTGCTGGTGTTCGGTTACATCCAGACCGCCTGGCCGCTGCGCCGCAAACCGATATTGATGAGCGGCCCGCCCAGTGAATGGCCGACGGTCGATGTGTTCATCCCGTCGTACAACGAAACACTGGATATCGTCAAAGTCACGATCTTCGCCGCTCAGGCCATCGACTGGCCTCGCGACAAGCTGCGCGTGCACGTCCTCGATGACGGACGCCGCGAGGACTTCCGCGAGTTCTGCGGGCAGATCGGCGTCAACTACATCGTTCGTGACAACAACCGCCACGCCAAGGCAGGCAACCTCAATGAAGCGTTGAAGGTCACCAGTGGCGAGTTCGTGGCGATTTTCGACGCCGACCACGTGCCCACGCGCTCTTTCCTGCAGGTGAGTATCGGCTGGTTCCTCAAGGACCCGAAGCTGGCGATGCTGCAAACGCCGCACTTCTTTTTCTCCCCTGACCCGTTCGAAAAAAACCTCGACACCTTCCGTTCCGTGCCGAACGAAGGCGAGCTTTTCTACGGCCTCGTACAGGACGGCAACGACCTGTGGAACGCGACGTTCTTCTGCGGTTCCTGTGCCGTCATCCGCCGTGAACCGTTGCTGGAAGTCGGTGGCGTGGCCGTCGAGACCGTGACCGAAGACGCCCACACGGCGCTCAAACTCAACCGTGCCGGCTACAACACTGCGTACCTGGCCATTCCTCAGGCGGCGGGCCTGGCGACTGAAAGCCTGTCGCGCCACATCAGCCAGCGGATTCGCTGGGCACGGGGCATGGCGCAGATTTTTCGCACCGATAACCCGCTGTTCGGCAAAGGCCTCAGCCTGGGTCAGCGACTGTGCTACGTGAACGCGATGCTGCACTTTTTCTATGGTTTGCCGCGTCTGGCGTTCCTTACCGCGCCGCTGGCCTTTCTGATTTTCGACGCGCGGATCTACCACGCCTCGGCCTTGATGATCACCGCTTATGTGCTGCCGCACATCCTTCACGCCAGCCTGACCAACTCCAGCATTCAGGGGCGATTCCGCCATTCGTTCTGGAACGAGGTCTACGAGACGGTACTGGCCTGGTACATCATGGGCCCGGTGCTGATGGCGCTGGTCAATCCCAAGTTCGGCGGCTTCAACGTGACCGACAAGGGCGGGATCATCGACAAGAAGTACTTCGAATGGAAGCTGGCGCGCCCCTACATCATCCTGCTGAGTTTGAACGTCGTCGGCATGATCATCGGTGTGGTGAAGCTGATGGAGGGCGCGGACGATGCGGCGACCACGATCCTGATCAACCTGGCCTGGACCGTTTACAACATCATCATCACCAGCGCCTCGGTGGCGGTGGCCAGTGAAACCCGGCAGATGCGTTCCGAGCCGCGGGTCGCGGCGGCGCTGCCGATGCGCCTGACCCGGGCCGACGGCAGCGTTATCGAAGGCACCACTCTCGATTTCTCGCAAAAAGGCCTGGGCTTCCGTTTGCCTGACGGGGTGACGGTTCCCCAGGGCGAGCGGGTACAGATCTCCCTGTTTCGCAATCAACACCTGAGCGTGTTCCCGGCGGTGATTGTGTTCAGTCGCGGCACCGTTTTGGGCGCGCAGTTTGATCAGTTGACGCTGCGCCAGCAAAGCGAACTGGTGCGCCTGACCTTCTCGCGCGCCGACACCTGGGCGTCGACCTGGGGCAGCGGTCAGGTGGATACGCCGTTGGTGGCGTTGCGTGACGTCAGTGCCATTGGCCTGCGCGGTATCTACGAACTCTTCAAGGCCACGGCCCTGGAAGCGCGGGCCTGGCTGCGCAACCGTCGTCCACCCCCACCCCTCTTAGAAAACGTTCTGGACAAGTGATGAACTCGAAGTCTTTCGCTGTCGGTAACCTGCGCGGCGTTCGCCGCGCTCTGGCTCGTGCGACCTGCACCTTGCTGGCGTTGGGGAGTGGTGTCGCGGCGTTCGCCGAAACGGCGCCGGTGACCAGTGCCACGGCAGGTGCCGGCAACTACAGCCTGACGCTCAAGCAGCTGGGCCGGAATTATCCGATGACCCTGCGCGGCGTCGAGTCCGCCGACAGCGTCAACTTCGACGTGCGCGCCGATGCGATCGTGACCGGCGCACACCTGACGTTGCAATACACCTATTCCCCTGCGCTGCTGGCCGATCTTTCGCAGATCAACGTGATGGTCAACGATGAGGTGGCTGCCAGCTTGCCGTTGCCCAAGGAAAACGCCGGGGCGATGCAAAAAAAGGTGGTGGAGATTCCCGCTCACCTGATCACCGAGTTCAACCGTTTGAGCCTGCAGTTCGTCGGCCACTATTCGATGAGTTGCGAAGACCCGCAGCACTCCAGCCTGTGGGCCAGGATCAGCAACAACAGTCAGCTCGACATTCAAGTGTCGCCACTGACCTTGCCGGACGATCTGGCGATCCTGCCGCTGCCGTTTTTCGACCGTCGGGATGCGCGTCAGCTGAGCTTGCCGTTCGTGTTTGCCGCTGCGCCAGACAACAGCACCCTGGAAGCCGCCGGCGCACTGTCGTCGTGGTTCGGCGCCCAGGCCAGCTATCGCGGCGCGGTGTTTTCCTCGCGCTTCAACCAGCTGCCGGCCAGCGGCAATGCCGTGGTGCTACTCAGTGGTCCTGATGCGCTGCAACTCGGTGGTTTGACGCTGCCGGCGGCGACAGGGCCGACCCTGACGCTGATGAGCAACCCCAACGATGCGAACGGCAAATTGCTGGTGATCACCGGTCGCGACGGGGCCGAGCTCAAGCGCGCAGCGACGGCGTTGGTGCTGGGCAGTCAGGCGTTGTCGGGCAGCCGCGTGGTGATCGACCATCTCGACAATGTGCAGCCACGCAAACCGTACGATGCACCGAACTGGTTGCCCACCGATCGTCCGGTCAAGCTGGGTGAGTTGATTGCGGCCAAGCAATTGAATGTCGCCGGCTACAACCCCGGCGAGATCACCGTGCCGCTGAATTTCCCGCCGGACCTGTTCACCTGGCGCGACGAAGGCGCACCGCTGGACCTCAAATACCGCTACACCCCGCAAGAGAAATCCTCCAACTCGTCGTTCATTGTCAGCTTCAACGACGGGCTGATTCAGTCTCGCAACCTGCCGTCCCAGGACAAACTCGACAGCGGTGTGCTCAGCGCGCTGAAGACCAACGACAGTCTGGCCCGCGAAGTTCGTGTGCGCCTGCCGTTGAACTCGGTCGCCCTGCAATCGCGCCTGCAACTGCGCTACATGTTCGATTACATCAAGCAAGGCGAGTGCGGCGACATCATCATCGACAACATGCGCGGCAGCGTAGACCCGGAATCGACCCTGGACCTGCGCGGCTACGACCACTTCATGGCCATGCCGAACCTCGGCGTGTTCAAGGATGCAGGCTTCCCGTTCACCCGTTTGGCCGACCTGTCGCAAACCGCCGTGGTGCTGCCGGACAACGCCGGGGCTACTGACCTGGATGCCTACCTCACGGTGCTCGGACGGTTTGGCCAGTCCACCGGCTACCCGGCCACCGGCGTACAGGTGACGCAAGCGGCGCAGGTCGCTGCGGCTGCCGACAAGGATCTGCTGGTGTTGGCGTCCGGTGCCAACCAGCCGCTGCTGACTCAGTGGGCTGACCGTCTGCCGGCGGCCGGAAATGACGGCCAGCAACGTTTCGAACTGTCCGATTTGCCCATGCGCGTACGGGATTGGTTCAGCCCCGACCCGGATGCCAACCAGCGCAAGGCACGGCTGGCCATGGCGTTTTCCGGCGGGCAGCGCAGCACGTACCTGACCGGTTTCGAGTCGCCGCTGAAGAGCGGTCGCAGCGTCGTGGTGATTGCCAGCGACCGGCCGGAAGGCCTCACCGAAGCGACCAAAGCCTTGGTCGGTGGCGAAGAGTACACCCAGTCGATCCAGGGCAGCCTGGTGGTGGTTCGCGGCAAATCCATCGAGGCGCTGGTGGCGGACGAGCAGTACTACGTCGGCGAACTCGGGCCGTTCAAGTACGTGCAATGGATGTTGTCGCGGCATGTGGGCTGGATGTTTGCGCTGACCGGGCTGGCCATCGTGCTGCTCAGTGGTCTGGCGTACGTGTCGCTGCGTGCCCGCGCCAAACGACGTCTTGACGTGTGATGCTCGTGCCCGCCTTCGCCCATAAACGCCCGTGCCGTGCCGCCGTGATCGCGCTGTCGACGCTGCTGCTGGCATGGCTGCTGCCCGCCACCGCCCAGGCGCAACGTTGCGAGGCATCGACCTGGCCGTTGTGGCAGACGTTCGTCGAGCACTTTGTGCAACCCGACGGGCGTGTGCTGGACGCCAGCACGCCGCAACGTCACAGCTCGTCTGAAGGTCAGTCGTACGCCATGTTCTTCGCCCTGGTGGCGAATGATCGGGTCACCTTCGACAAGCTGTGGCGCTGGAGTCAGGACAACCTCGCCCAGGGCGACATCAAGAACAATCTGCCAGGTTGGTTCTGGGGCCTGGACGAGCAGGGCCAATGGCGCTTGCTGGACAGCAATTCGGCTTCTGACGCCGATCTCTGGTTCGCCTACGCGTTGCTCGAAGCCGGAAGACTTTGGCAGAGCGACGCCTACACCCAGGCGGCGCGCCAGATCCTGCACAACGTTGTCACCCAGGAGGTCGAGGACCTGCCGGGGCTTGGCAAAATGCTGATGCCGGGGAAATTCGGATTTATCAAACCTGACCTCGACAAACCCGAGCTGTGGCAGCTCAACCCCAGTTACCTGCCGATTCCGGTGCTGCGCCGATTCGCCGACATCGATCGCAACGGACCGTGGGCGGAAATCGCCACGAACACCGCGACCCTGATCAAGGCCGTCAGCTACAAAGGCTTCGTTGCCGATTGGGTCAGTTATCGCCGCACCGGGCCGGGCAAGGGCGAGTTCATCGTCGACCCGGTCAAGGGTGAATTGGGCAGTTACGATGCGATCCGCACGTACCTGTGGGCGGGCGTAATGCCCGTCAAGGACCCGCTGCGCAAACCGCTGCTCGGCAGCCTGGGCGGCATGCTCGCCGCCACGCTCGCCGACGGTGTGCCGCCGGAGAAAGTCCAGGTGCTCAGCGGTCAGCGCAGCGGTGCCGGCCCGTTCGGTTTTTCCGCCGCGCTGCTGCCGTATTTCAAAGCGCTGGGCAATGCGTCGCTGCAACAGCAACAGGCCTTGCGCGTGCAGCAACTGATGGCCCAGACCCTGACCCCCGAAGCGGTCCAGGCAAAGCAGCCACCCTATTACTTTTTTGTACTGAGCCTGTTTTCGCTGGGCTACATGGACAACCGCTACCACTTCCTCGATCACGGGAAGTTGCAACCGATGTGGGAGAAGCAATGCCAGCGCGCCGTCACGCCATAGCCTTCGGGGTTTTCGCCGCCCTGATCCACAGCAGCAGCTTTGCCGAGCTCAATGGTGCCGGCAAGGCGCTGCTGCAACAGGGGCAATACTGGCAGGCACAAGGTGACCAGGTCCGGGCCACCGAAGCCTGGAAAAAACTGCTGCTGATCGATCCGCAGCAAGCCGATGCGATTTACGGTCTGGGCTTGCTGGAGCTCAAGGCCAACCGTCCTGCGGGTGCCAATCGCTACCTGGATCAGCTCAAGCAATCCCATCCCGGCGAATCGCAAACGTTGTTGCTGGAACAGGCCATCGCCTTGCAGAGCGGCAACAATCTCGATCAGTTGGAGCAGGCGCGCCTGCTGGCAACGGCGGGCGAACTGGACAAGGCCATGCCGATTTATCGGCAGATTTTCGCGGGCAAGGCACCTCAAGGGGAGCTGGGCCTGGAGTTCTACAACTACCTCGGTTACTCGACCGGTGGCTGGGCCGAGTCGCGCCAGGGCCTGGAGCGTTTGCTGCAACAAAGCCCGGACAACGCCAAGGTCAAACTGGTGTTGGCCAAGCTGCTGCTGCGCAACGAGACGACCCGTACCGACGGCATTCGTCGCTTGGGTCAGCTGTCGACCCTGCCCGAACTGGGCGGTGAGGCTACCGAAAGTTGGCGCGAGGGGCTGGTGTGGCTGGGTTCGCCACGAGCGGCGGAGATCCCGTTGTTCGAGGAGTACCTCAAGGCCAATCCGGATGACGCCGAGATTCGCACGCAAATGAACAGCCGTGGCACGGCTGCCGTGGCTGCCCAGCAGAATCCGAACCTGGCACGCGGTTTCAAGGCGCTTCAGGACAACCAGTTGAATGTCGCCGAGCAAGCCTTTCTGGCGCGACTCAAAGAACAAGCGCAGGACGCCGACGCGTTGGGCGGCCTGGGGATCGTTCGTCAGCGTCAGGGCCGCTTGAGCGACGCCAATGAATTGCTCAAGCGTGCCGCAGGCCGTGGCGGCAACCCGCGCTGGCAAGCGGCGCTGGAGAGCAATCGCTACTGGGATCTGCTGGGCCAGGCTGACAAAGCCAAATCCGACCATGATCTGGTGCGGGCGCGCAGCCTGTTGCAACAGGCCATCGCCAGTAAGCCGCGACAAGTCGAAGGCTATGTCGCTTTGGGTGGTGTGCAAGCGGAGCAGAACCAGTTGGACAATGCCGAGGCGAGCTATCGTCAGGCACTGACCCTGGACAATGACAACCCTGCGGCCCTGCTGGGGCTGATCACCGTGCTGGCGCAAAACGGTCAGGCCAGCCAAGGGTTGCGAATGATCGAAGGGCTGAATCCGGCCCAGCAAAAACGCCTTGGCGATTTGCGGCCATTGCGTGCCGCCGTCGCGGTCGGCCAGGCGAAAAATGCCGAGCGCAGCGGCGACCTCAACGGCGCGATTGCCGCGCAACAGGAAGCCGTGCGCAACGACCCGCAAAATGTCTGGACGCGCTATGACCTGGCGCGTCTGTACGTGCAAGCGAAGGCCCCGGACAAAGCCCGGCAGACCATGGCGGAGCTTCTTAAGGCCGATCCGCAGCGCGTTGATGCGCTGTACGTCAGCGCGCTGCTGTCGAGCCAGTTGGGCGAATGGTCGAACGCGCAAAGCACGCTGGAGCGCATCCCGGTGAGCCAGCGCAGCACGGCGATGCAACAACTGGCCAACGAGGTTCAAGTGCAATCCCTGGCCAGCCAGGCCTCGACCCTGGCCAAACAAGGTGACCGCAGCCAAGCCATCACCTTGCTGCGTCGTGCCGAACTGGCGGCCAACGGCAAACCCGAATCATTGGGCATGCTGGCCTCGGCGTACGTCGATGCCGGTGATACCGAACACGCGTTGTCGATGCTGCGCAACGCCATGGCACAAAGCAGCACACCGTCGGCGTCGCTGCGCCTGGCGTACGCCGGCGTGCTGCTGAAGACCGGTGACGACGTGCAGGTCAATCAGATCCTGCACGAGTTGCAGAGCCAGCCATTGGCGGCGGCGGATCAGCGCAGTTACGACCAATTGTTGTACCTCTACACCGTGCGTCAGGCCGATCTGTTGCGGGAGAAGGGCGACCTCGTGGCGGCCTACGACACGCTCGCGCCGGCCCTGGCGCAGCGTCCGAATGACCCCTTGGCGGTTGGCGCGCTGGCGCGCATGTACCTGGCCAACAACAACGCCAAAAAAGCCATCGAGCTGTATCAACCGCTGCTCGACCAGGCACCGAATGATCCGCAGCTGCAGATCGGCATGGCCCAGGCCTTGAATCAGTCCGGCGATTATCGCGGCGCTGAAAAAGCCATGGACAAGGCGCTGGAACTGGCACCGAACGATGCGCCGATCCTCGCCACCGCCGCCAGTCTGTATCGCGCCCAAGGCAAGAACGCCAAGGCCGCGCAGCTGTATGCGCGCGCCCTGGCACTGCAAGCGCCGAGCAAGGAAGACGCCAATCCGTTTGCCGGGACCGTGGCTGCCAACCCGTTCGTGGGCAAGGCTGGCCAGCGCAGTCAATCGCGGCTGGCCGAGGCTACGCTGTCGCAAATTCCGGCGCCCGCGCAGGTGCAAGTTGCGCAGGCGGCGGATGAGGCCGAGCCGGCCCTATCGAATGCCCTGGCGAGCAATGGCAGCGCTGGCGCTTACGCTGTGCAACCCGCGCGGGCCCCGGCCAAGCCGACGGACCCGCAGGCAGAAGCCCGCCAGGCGATGCAAAGTGCGCTGGACCAGATTGATCAGGAACGCAGCCCGCGTGTCACTCAAGGCGTGACCATCCGCAGCAATGACAGCGAGTCGGGCCTGAGCAAAATCACCGACGTCGAAACGCCGCTGGAAATCAGTGTGCCGCTGGGTGATGACCGTCTGGCGCTGCGCGTTACGCCGGTGTCGCTGAACGCCGGTGGCATCAGTGATCCTGCCAAGTCGCGCTTCGGTGGTTTCAATGAGCAGCAGATGGCCGCGTTGCAAGCCCAGTTGGCGAACAACACGAACCCGGTCCAGACCGATTTTCTGCGTAATCAGATCAGCGGCCCGATCGGGCGCCAAAAGGACACGGGTGTCGGCCTGGCCGTGGCTTACGAGAACCCGTCGCTGGGGCTGAAAACCGATCTGGGCGCAAGCCCCATGGGTTTCCTCTACAGCACCGTGGTCGGTGGTATCAGCATTGATCGCTCGTTCACCGAAGGCAGCGATTTCCGCTACGGCCTGAGCCTGTCGCGGCGCCCGGTGACCGACAGCCTGGTGTCTTTCGCCGGTGCGCGAGATGCCCGTAGTGGCCTGGAATGGGGCGGCGTCACCGCCAATGGCGGGCGTTTGCAGCTCAGCTATGACAATGGCGATTACGGCGTCTATGGCTACGGTGGCCTGCACAAACTGGTGGGCAACCACGTCGAATCCAACAGCCGTGCCGAGGCCGGCACCGGTGTCTACTGGTACTTGCTCAATGACGACAGCCGTCAGCTGACCGCCGGCCTGAGCCTCACCGGCATCAGCTACGACAAGAACCAGGGCAACTTCACCTACGGCAACGGCGGTTACTTCAGCCCGCAAAACTTCTTTTCCATCGGCGTGCCGATTGGTTGGTCGCAACGCACCGATCGCTTGAGTTACTCGATCAAGGGCTCGGTCGGCGTGCAGCACATCGAGCAGGATGCGACGCCGTACTTCCCGAATGACAACGACATGCAGAGCGTGCTGAGTCAGGTTTCGCAGCAGTACGCCACGGCCGGGATCATTGTGCCGACCCAGTACTCGGGACAGAACAAGACAGGCGTCGGCTACAACCTGAATGCGGCCGCCGAGTACCGTTTTGGCGACAACGTCTTCCTGGGCGGCAGCTTCGGCCTGGACAACGCCCGGGACTACAAGCAATTCACCGGTGGTTTGTACCTGCGGTACATGTTTGAAGACTTCACCGGTCGCATGGCGATGCCGGTCAGCCCTTACCGTTCCCCTTATTCGAATTAAGCAGCAGGAGTTTGCACCGTGGCAGTATCGATTCTGGCAGGCATGACCATTTTGATGATTGGCGACAGCCACCTGGCAACGCCTGACTATCTGATTTCCTCCCTGCACGACAGCCTGGTTGCCCAGGGTGCGACCGTGCATACCTTGGGTATTTGCGGCGCCAACGCCGGTGACTGGCTCAAAGCCACGCCGGGCACCTGCGGTGGTGCCGAGCGCCGTGGCACGGAAAAAACCGTGGTGCTGGGCGGCAAAGCCGCGACCTTGCCGATCAGCCAGTTGCTGGCCACCGACAAACCGGACCTGGTGCTGATTGTCATGGGCGACACCATGGCCAGCTACACCAAACCGGCGTTCCCGAAAGCCTGGCTGTGGCAGCAGACCACTGCGCTGACCAAGGAAATCGCGGCCAACGGCACCCGTTGCGCGTGGGTCGGCCCGAACTGGGGCACCGAAGGCGGCAAGTACGGCAAGACGTTTGCCCGGGTCGAGATGACCTCCAAGTTCCTCGCCGCCAACGTGGCGCCGTGCAGCTACATCGACTCGCTGCAGTTCTCCAAGCCGGGCCAATGGGCCACGGTGGACGGTCAGCATTTGACCGCGCCGGGCTACAAAACCTGGAGTGCTGACATCAGCAAGGCTCTGCTGGAAGCCCCGGCCGTCAAGGAAGCCAAGAAATGATCAAGCTGTTCGCGGCGCTCGCGGCCGTCCCGGTGTTGTCGATCAGTACCCTGGCCCACGCCGAAGTGGCGTTGTACCCCACCGGCCCGGCCGAAGATTCGGCGTTCATCCGCTTCGTCAACACCGGCACCACGCCGCTGGACGTGATCGCTCAGGCCGGCCAACCGCCGCTGCGTCTTGAAGTGGCCGCACCGGTATCGTTGTTTTTCCCGGTGCAGGCCAGCAGTCCGATCAAGGGCAGCCTGGTCAGCGGTGCGCAAAAACTGGCCATGGATTTGAAAGTCGAGCCGGGTGAATTCGCAACCGTGCTGGTGTTGCCGGACGGCACTGGCATCAAGCAAGTGGCCGTGCGCGAGCAGCCGGATGACTTCAACGGCCTGAAAGCGTCGCTGGCGTTCTTCAACGTTGACGCTTCGTGCGCCGACGCCAGTCTGCGTCCTGCCGGGCGTACCGCCGACCTGTTCAAAGCGGTGCCGATCGACAGCTTGCAACGTCGCTCGATCAACCCGGTGAGCCTGTCGGTGCAACTGGTGTGCGCCAACGCCAACGTCGGCGGGCCGCTGGATCTGGGGGAACTCAAAGCGGGTGAGCGCTACAGCGTGCTGCTGGTGCCGTCGGCCGCAGGACCACGTCTGTTGAACGCCACGGACTCGTTGTCCCACTGATCGGATCTCTGCGCCGCCATGGTCTTCGCCTCATTAGAGTTCCTGACATTGTTTTTGCCAGCGTTTCTGCTGGTCTACGCATTGGGCCGACCGGCCTGGCGCAATGTCATCCTGTTGCTCGGCAGTTGGCTGTTCTACGGCTGGCTGAGCCCGTTGTTCCTGACGCTGCATATCGTGCTGACGATTGTGGCGTGGGTGGGCGGCCTGCTGGTGGCCCGCGCACCGGACGGCTCCCGTGGGCGAGTGCGGTTGTTGATCGCGTTGATCGTGTTCAACACAGCGGTGTTGTGCTGGTACAAATACGCCAACATCCTCGCCGGGACCTGGAGTGAACTGATCACGTATTACGGGGCGATGCCGCTGGAATGGCAGCGGGTGGCGCTGCCGGCGGGCCTGTCGTTCATCGTGCTGCAGGCGATTTCCTATCTGGTGGATGTGCATCGGCATACCGTGCCGGTGGAGCGCAGTTTCATCAATTACGCCACGTACATTTCCATGTTCGGCCACTCGATTGCCGGCCCGATCATTCGTTATGACTGGGTGCGCCGAGAGCTGACGCAACGGTATTTCAGCTGGCAGAATTTCTCCCTCGGTGCGCGTCGATTCATGATCGGCATGTGCATGAAGGTGCTGGTGGCCGATACGCTGTCGCCGCTGGTGGATGTCGCGTTCCACCTGGAAAACCCGTCCTTTGTCGATGCCTGGATTGGCTGCCTGGCCTACTCGCTGCAACTGTTTTTCGACTTCGCCGGCTACAGTGCCATGGCCATCGGCCTGGGCCTGATGCTGGGCTTTCACTTTCCGGAAAACTTCAACCGGCCGTACCTGGCCAGCAGCATCCAGGACTTCTGGCGGCGCTGGCATTTGTCGCTGTCGAGTTGGCTGCGCGATTACCTGTACATCGCCCTTGGCGGTAACCGCAACGGTGCGTGGAAGACTTATCGCAACCTGTTCCTGACCATGGCCATCGCCGGTTTGTGGCACGGCGGCGATAGCTGGAATTACCTGTTGTGGGGTTCGGCGCATGGGGTCGCATTGTGCGTTGACCGCCTCTGGTCCCGTTCCCGTTTGCCGAACATTCCACCGTTGCTCTCGCACAGCCTGACGCTGTTGTTCGTGTTCCTCGCCTGGACGCTGTTCCGCGCGCCGGATTTCCATTCGGCGCTGACAATGTATGCCGGGCAGTTTGGCCTGCATGGCTTTGCGTTGGGTGATGCGCTGGCGGTGACCCTGCGCCCGGTGCATGGGCTGGCAGCGCTGCTCGGCGTGGTGTGCATCCTCGCGCCGCTCCTGCAAAGCCGTGTCGAGCAGCGGTTCGCCCGTCACGCTTTGTTCGTTCCGGTCACGGCTCTGTGGCCGGTGGCGGGGTTCCTGCTTTCGTTTGCGTTGATCGCAAGCCGTGAAGCCGTACCCTTTCTGTACTTTCAGTTCTGATGACCGCGCCCATGACTTCTTCGTCTCCCGCACCGGCTCAACCCTGCGAACGTACCGCCTGCATCAGCAAGCTGTCGGGCGTCGTGTTCGTGGCTTTTCTGGCGCTGGGTTTCGCCTCTTGCGCCTGGCTGCTGGTGAGCGGCAAAGTCGAGTTCGTGCCGCCAAAACTCACGCGTCAGGCCGCACTGGAAGGCGACATCACCCACAAGATTGCCAAGCAGTTGTCGCAGGCGTCGGTGCCTGAGCAGGCGGCGAATCTGGAGCGCGGCGCAAGCTGGCTGGCGCTGCACGACACCGGCCCGCGTGTGCGCTCGGGGTGTGCCGGCTGGTTGTTCCTGACCGATGAGATGCGCATCAACCGTCACGCCGGCGCCAATGCCGATACCAAGGCCGGCGTGGTGCGTGAACTTCAGCAACGCCTCGCCAAACACGGCGTCACGTTGCTGGTGGCGGTGGTGCCGGACAAGAGCCGTATCGCCCAGACGCAACTGTGCGACCTGCGTCGCCCGGCGATGTTGCAGGACCGCGCTGCGACGTGGGTCGAGGGGCTGAACAAGGTCGGTGTCGCTGCTGTGGACCTGGCGCCGAGCCTGCAACCGTTGGGCGCTGACGCGTACCTGCGCACGGACACCCACTGGAGCGAAACAGGCGCCGCCGCCGCGGCCAAAGCCGTGGCCGCGCAGGTGCAGCGCATGGGCATCAGCGCCACGCCGCACAAAGATTTCGAGGCGCAGGTGCAAGAACCGGCACGCCGTCCGGGCGACCTGGTCAGGCTTGCCGGTCTGGAATGGCTGCCGGTGACCCTGCAACCGGCCCCGGAAACCGTGGCGGCCACCCGGATCAGCGAGAAAGCGGCCGCAGCGCAAAGTGGCGGCGATAACCTCGATGACCTGTTTGGCGATGACAACCTGCCGAACGTGGCGCTGATCGGAACCTCGTTCTCGCGCAACTCCAACTTCGCGGGATTCCTGCAGCAGGCGCTGGGTGCATCGATCGGCAATTTCGCCAAGGACGGGGGCGAGTTTTCCGGTGGCGCCAACGGCTACTTCAACAACCCGGCGTTCAAACAGACGCCGCCCAAGCTGATCATCTGGGAAATCCCCGAGCGGGATTTGCAGACGCCCTACAGTGAAGTGATCGACTGGACGAAGTGAGGTGGGGCTGATGGCCTCTTCGCGAGCAAGCCCGCTCCCACAGTTAACCGAGTAGTCCTGACAGACACGGTCAAGGTGGGAGCGGGCTTGCTCGCGAAGGCTGCCTGACAGACAACACAATTCAAAAGCCATATCGTTATTCGCTAACGGTATTTAAATTTCAATTCTTATATCTATAAAGTCACTCCCCTGCGTACCTGCCGACCAATCGGCGCGCCGCACGAAACGAACCAACACGGGACCTCCGTGAGTTTCTGATCGACGCGCGCGCCTTTGAGCGTGCCGTGCGTGGGAGTGATTTATGTCTGTCGTCTCTGCAACTCAAAGCATCGCACCGCAAACCTTCGAGATTCGCCCGTTCAGCGGTGCCGTCGGAGCCGAAATCATCGGCCTGGACCTGTCCCGCCCGATCAATGATCAGGACTTCGCCCGCATCCATCGCGCGCACCTGGATCATCACGTCGTGGTGTTCCGCGACCAACGCATTACCCCCGAACAGCACATCGACTTCAGCCGCCGTTTTGGCGTGTTGCAGATCCACGTGCTCAAGCAGTTCTTGCTGACCGGGCACCCGGAAATCCTCATCGTTTCCAACATCATCGAAAACGGCCAATCCATCGGCCTCGGTGACGCCGGCAAGTTCTGGCACTCCGACCTGTCCTATAAAGAATTGCCGAGCCTGGGCTCGATGCTGCACGCCCAGGAATTGCCGTCCGAGGGCGGCGACACCTTGTTCGCCGACATGCACAAAGCCTGGGACAACCTGCCTGAAGCGTTGCGCAAAGCGGTCGAAGGTCGCTCGGCGGCGCACTCGTACACGGCGCGCTACAGCGAGACCAAATTCGAAGGCAACTGGCGTCCGACCCTGACGCCGGAGCAACTGGCCCAGGTTGCCGAAGTCGTCCACCCCATCGTGCGCACGCACCCGGAAAACGGTCGCAAGGCGTTGTTCGTCAGCGAGGGTTTCACCACCCGCATCGTTGGTTTGCCGGAGGACGAGAGCAAGCAACTGCTCGACGAGCTCTACGCCCACAGCGTGCTGCCGCACAACATTTACCGCCATCAGTGGCAGCCCCATGACCTGGTGTTCTGGGACAACCGTTCGCTGATCCACCTCGCCGCCGGATGCCCCAGCCATCTGCGCCGCAAGTTGTATCGCACCACCATTCAGGGCGACGCGCCTTTCTGATTTGTCGGAGATTGAATCATGTCCAAACGTCTTCCCTTTGCACCGCTGGCTGCGGCCATCGGCCTGGGTTTCAGCCTGATCGCCAGCAGCCTGGTGGCGCCGACTGTGGCTCACGCCGAAGGTGAAATCCGCATCGCCGAACAGTTCGGCATCGTTTACCTGTTGCTCAACGTGGTGCGCGATCAGAACCTGATCGAAAAGTACGGCAAGCAGGAAGGCATCGACATCAAGGTCGACTGGACTCAACTGTCCGGCGGCGCGGCGGTCAACGATGCGTTGCTTTCCGGTTCGATTGATATCGCCGGTGCCGGCGTCGGTCCGCTGCTGACCATCTGGGACCGCACCCACGGCAAGCAGAACGTCAAAGCCGTGGCTTCTCTCGGCAACTTCCCGTACTACCTGGTGAGCAACAATCCGAAGGTCAAAACCATCGCCGACTTCACCGAGAGGGACCGCATCGCGGTGCCGGCCGTGGGCGTATCGGTGCAGTCGCGCTTCCTGCAATACGCGGCCGCCAAGCAATGGGGCGACAAGGAATTCAATCGCCTCGACAAGTACACCATCGCCGTTCCGCACCCAGACGCCACGGCGGCGCTGATTGCCGGCGGCACCGAGTTGACCGGGCATTTCTCCAACCCGCCATTCCAGGATCAGGCGCTGGCCAACCCCAACGTCCATGTGGTGTTGAACACCTATGACCTGCTCGGCCCGAACTCACCGACGGTGCTGTTCGCCACCGAGAAATTCCGCAACGAGAACCCGAAAACCTACAAGGCCTTCGTCGAGGCGCTGACCGAAGCGGCGCAATTTGCCCAGAACGATAAAGGCGCTGCCGCCGATACCTACATCCGCGTGACCAAGGCGAAAATCGATCGCGCCGCGTTGCTGAAAATCATCGATAACCCGCAGTTCGAATTCAGCGTCACGCCGAAAAATACCTACCCACTGGCCGAGTTCCTCTACCGCGTCGGCGCGATCAAAAACAAACCGGATTCATGGAAGGATTACTTCTTCCAGGACACCAAACCGCTGCAAGGGAGCTGACCGACATGAACGCCCCTTTGCAAGGCCACACGGTCAGCAAACCGAACGTCGCAGCCCAGGCGCTGCTGTCGGTCGACAACGTCAGCCTCGAATACCGCACGCCTCAGCGTGTGGTTCGAGCGACCCACCAAGTCAGTTTTGAAATCGACCCGGCGGACCGCTTTGTGCTGCTCGGTCCTTCCGGTTGCGGCAAATCCACATTGCTCAAGGCGGTTGCCGGGTTCATCCAGCCCGTTGAAGGCGAAATTCGCCTGCAAGGGCAAACCGTCCATGCACCGGGGCCCGACCGGATCGTGGTGTTCCAGGAATTCGATCAGCTGCCGCCATGGAAAACCGTCAAACAGAACGTGATGTTTCCGCTGCTGGCGTCGAAAACCCTCAAGCGCCAAGAAGCCGAAGAACGGGCGCTGCACTATCTGGACAAGGTCGGGCTGGCGGCGTTTGCCGATGCTTATCCGCACACCTTGTCTGGCGGCATGAAGGCTCGCGTTGCCATCGCGCGGGCATTGGCGATGCAGCCGAAAATCCTCCTGATGGACGAACCCTTCGCCGCCCTCGACGCCCTCACGCGTCGCAAGATGCAGGAAGAATTGTTGCTGCTGTGGGAAGAGGTGCGTTTCACGTTGCTGTTCGTCACGCACTCCATCGAAGAAGCGCTGGTGGTGGGCAATCGCATCCTGCTGCTGTCGCCGCATCCCGGTCGGGTACGGGCGGAAGTCCACAGCCATCAGTACGATTTGCACAGTCTTGGCGGCGTGGCGTTTCAGGAGTCGGCGCGGCGGATTCATCGGTTGTTGTTCGATGAAGGCCAGTCACCGGAAACCGAGCGTGAGCTGGATTTTTCCGACATTCGCATCGCTTACTGAGCCATTGAGAGGAGTGCCCGATGAGCCAGTTATCATCTGCGCGTGAAGAGTTCGAAACCGTTTTGCAGCCGCTGACCAGCGTACCGCTGGAGCGTGAGTTGCCCCTGGGTCAACGCCTGTGGCAACAGGGCTGGATTCGCAAAAGCCTGATCCTGATTTTGCTCGCTGTGCTGTGGGAGGTGGTTGCTCGCATTCAGAACAACGACCTGCTGCTGCCGAGTTTTCTGCAAACCGCCAGTGCGTTGTATGGCGGGCTGCTCAGCGGCGAGTTGCTAGGCAAGGTGTGGATTTCGCTGGTGGTGTTGCTCAAGGGCTACTTGATCGGCATCGTCCTGGCGTTTGCCCTGACCACCTTGGCGGTGTCCACACAGTTCGGTCGCGATCTGCTGAGTACGCTGACCTCGATGTTCAACCCGTTGCCGGCCATTGCACTGCTGCCGCTGGCGCTGCTGTGGTTTGGGTTGGGGCAGAACAGCCTGATTTTCGTGCTGGTGCATTCGGTGCTCTGGGCGTTGGCGTTGAACACCTATGCGGGTTTCCTGGGTGTCTCGGAAACCTTGCGCATGGCCGGGCGAAATTACGGTTTGAAGGGCATGCGTTTCGTGTTGTTCATCCTGATTCCGGCGGCGCTGCCGTCGATTCTCGCCGGGCTGAAAATCGGTTGGGCGTTTGCTTGGCGCACGCTGATCGCCGCTGAGTTGGTGTTTGGCGCGACCAGTGGCAAGGGCGGTTTGGGTTGGTACATTTTTCAGAATCGTAATGAGCTGTACACCGATAAGGTGTTTGCCGGGTTGGCGGTGGTGATTCTGATCGGGTTGCTGGTGGAGAACCTGGTGTTTGATTCGCTGGAGCGGGTGACGGTGAAGCGGTGGGGGATGCAGCGCTAGATTTTTGTTGCCTGATCGGGCCCCATCGCGAGCAGGCTCGCTCCCACAGGGGATCTCCAGTGGGAGTAGATTTTGTGTACTACGGAAACCCCATGTAGGAGCGAGCCTGCTCGCGATGGGGCCAGACCTGCCAAAACAAAAAATGGAAGATGTTTGCTAGCATTGCGTCCAGGTCAATCCAGCCCTATCAAGAGTGCTCAGCATGCAACTCCCGGACATGAATCTTCTGGTCGCCCTCGACGCCTTGCTCGACGAAGGCAGTGTGGTGGGCGCCGCGCGCCGCATGAACCTCAGCCCGGCAGCCATGAGCCGCACGCTCACACGAATCCGCGAAGCCATCGGCGATCCGATTCTGGTGCGCGCCGGCCGCGGCCTGGTGCCGACGCCCAAGGCTTTGGCGTTGCGCGAACAGGTGCGGGAGGTGGTCGAACAGGCCGCGTTGCTGTTCCGTTCCGCCGATGACGTGGAGCTGGGCAGTTTGCGCCGACGCTTCAGCATTCGCGCCAACGATTTCTTTGTCGGTGTCTACGGCGGCAAGCTGTTCGACACCATGGAGCGTCAGGCGCCGCACTGCGAATTGCGCTTCGTTCCGGAGGGCGATGGGGATGACGAAGCGTTGCGTGAAGGGCGCATCGATCTGAGCGTCAGCAACAATCGGCCGCTCATGCCGGAAGTGAAGGTCCAGAACCTGTTCTCCACCCATTTTGTCGGCCTGGTGCGCGAAGACCATCCGCTGTTCGACGAAGAAATCACCGCTGAGCGTTTTGCCGGGTTTTCTCACATCAGCATGTCCCGGCGCGGGATTGCTCGCGGCCCGATCGATACCGCGCTCAATGCCTTGGGCCTGGAACGGCGAGTGGCGGTGATTGCGCCGAGTTTCCATGCGGCGATGTTTGCCTTGCCTGATTCCGATCTGATTCTGCCGGTGCCCAAGGAAGCGCTGCTGAGCGTGCGGCGGCTGGGCTTGAAATTGCGCTCGTTCACCCTGCCGATCCCGTTGCCGACCCTCATGCTGACCCAGGCCTGGCACCCGCGTTTTGACAAAGACCCGGCGCATCGCTGGATGCGTGAAACCCTCAAGGCGTGTTGCGATGCGACATGGCTGGCCGCGCAACCCACGTCAGACTGAACACGGGCCCTGTAGGAGCCGGCTTGCTGGCGATAGCGATTTTTCATTCAACATTTTCATCGACTGATACACCGCTATCGCCAGCAAGCCGGCTCCTACAGGGGTTTTGTATTGCTGCGTGGGGCGCACTTATAACCTGCCAATAAGTTGATTTTCGTCAGGTCCCGCGCTTCTTAAAATGCTCCGACATTCACATCCCGGAGCTTGCAGTAATGACTTCCCTCACGGCCCCGGCAGCTCTCGCCGTGGCCAGCCCAACGGTCGCCGTGACGCCACCGGTCTTCGGTCCGCGAATCATCATTGGTCTGGTGGGTGTTTTGCTGGCGGTGCTGGTGTCGGGCCTCAACGAGATGGTGACCAAGGTCGCCCTCGCCGATATTCGCGGCGCATTGGCCATCGGCTATGACGAAGGTACCTGGCTGGTCGCCAGTTACACCGCGACCTCGGTGGCCGCGATGGCGTTCGCGCCGTGGTGCTCGGTGACGTTCTCGTTGCGGCGCTTCACCCTCTGCGCGATCAGCGTGTTCACGTTGTTGGGCGTGCTGTGTCCGTTCGCCCCGAACTACGAAAGCCTGCTGCTCATGCGCACCTTGCAAGGCCTGGCGGGTGGTGCCTTGCCGCCGATGTTGATGACCGTCGCCCTGCGTTTTTTACCGGCCAACGTGAAGCTCTACGGTCTTGCCGGGTATGCCCTCACGGCCACCTTCGGTCCGGGGCTCGGCACGCCACTGGCCGGGTTGTGGACCGAGCATGTCGGCTGGCAGTGGACGTTCTGGCAAATCATCGCGCCGTGCCTGCTCGCCATGGCGGCGGTGGCCTACGGCTTGCCCCAGGATCCGCTGCGCCTTGAGCGTTTCAAGCAGTTCAACTGGCGCGGATTGCTGCTGGGTTTTCCGGCGATCTGCATGCTGGTGATCGGCATCCTGCAGGGCAATCGGCTGGACTGGTTCGAATCGACCCTGATCTGCGGATTGCTCGGCGGCGGGCTGGTGTTGCTGGTGCTGTTCCTGATCAACGAATGGTCGCAGCCGACGCCTTTTTTCAAGATGCAGATGCTCGGCATCCGCAACCTGTCGTTCGCCTTGCTGACCCTGGCCGGTGTGCTGGTGATTTTGCTGGCGGTGATCATCATTCCGTCCAGTTACCTCGCGCAGGTCCAGGGTTATCGCCCGGTGCAGACTGCACCGGTCATGTTGCTGGCGGCGCTGCCACAGTTGCTCGCACTGCCGTTGGTGGCGGCGCTGTGCAACCTGCGCCGGGTGGATTGCCGCTGGGTGTTGGGGATCGGCCTGAGCATGCTGGCGCTGTCGTGCGTCGGTGGCTCGCAACTGACATCGGCGTGGATTCGCGACGATTTCTATGTGCTGCAACTGCTGCAAATCTTCGGTCAGCCGATGGCGGTGTTGCCGCTGTTGATGCTCTCGACCGGCAGCATCAGCCCGATGGAAGGGCCGTTCGCTTCGGCCTGGTTCAACACCGTCAAAGGCCTGTCGGCGGTGATCGCGACTGGCGTAATCGACGCGCTGACCACATCGCGGCTGCATTTTCATTCGACCATGCTGGTGGACCGTCTCGGCAACTCGCCGCTGGCCGACAGCGACAGCGCGGGCCTTGCCCACCGGCTGCATGAGCAAGCCGTGGTGCTGACCGCCTCGGACCTTTATCTGTGTATGAGCGGTGTCGCCTTGGCGCTGATCCTGTTGATTTTCTGGCTGCCGACGCGGATCTATCCGCCGCGTGCGCCGACATGAATGCTTCACTGAAACAGAAGGTTTTTATGACGACTCAATCCAAGCAAAAAATCGCCGTCGCGATTGCCTCCGTGGTGGCGGTCGGCGTGCTGGTGTATCTGCTGGCGCCGGGAATTTTTGGCAAGCGTACGCAACAGAACACCAATGACGCCTTTGTCTCTGCCGACTTCACGTTGGTCGTGCCCCGCGTCGCCGGGTTCATCAAGGAAGTGCTGGTGGAAGACAACCAGCAGGTCAAGGCCGGGCAGTTGCTGGCGCTGATCGATGACCGCGACCTGCGCGCTGCCGCTCAAGCCGCCGACGCCGAAACGCTGGTGGCGCGGGCGCAACTGCAAAACGCTCGGGCGACCCTTGAGCGCCAGACATCAGTGATTGCGCAGGCGCAAGCCACGGTGGTGTCGGCGAAGGCTGAAATGGCGTTCGCCGAGCATGAATTGAACCGCTACAACCACCTTGCCGGCGTTGGCGCGGGTACGGTTCAGAATGCTCAGCAAGCACGTACGCGTATTGATCAAGCCAGCGCCCGGTTAGCCAATGCCACAGCGGTACTGTCGGCGGAGCGCAAGCAAGTGGAGATCCTCACCGCCCAGCGTGACGCCGCCGACGGTGGATTGAAACGGGCGCAAGCGGCACTGGAAATGGCCAGCTACGAGCTGTCCTATACGCGCATCGTCGCGCCGCAGGACGGTATGGTGGGCGAGCGTGCGGTGCGTGTCGGTGCGTATGTCACGCCGGGCAGCAAGCTGCTGGCCGTGGTGCCGCTGGCGCAAGCGTATGTGGTCGCCAATTTCCAGGAAACCCAACTGACCGAGGTGCAGCCGGGGCAGGATGTGCAGGTACGCGTCGACAGCCTTGGCGGCGAAGCGTTGCGCGGTCGTGTCGAGAGCATTGCGCCGGCCACCGGGGTGACTTTTGCGTCGATCAAACCGGACAACGCGACCGGCAATTTCACCAAGGTTGTGCAGCGGATACCAGTGAAAATCGTCCTCGATCCGGGGCAGCCATTGGCTGAGCGGTTGCGGGTGGGGATGTCGGTGGAGGCGAGTATTGATACGGCTGAAACCGGGAAGCATGAGGTTGCTCAACGATGAAGAGGTTTGTTAACCGAGCTGGCCTCATCGCGAGCAGGCTCGCTCCCACAATGGATCTGCGCAACGGCCACATTCTCAGCACAAAAGAAGACCCCTTGTGGGAGCGAGCCTGCTCGCGAAGAGGCCATCTGCTTCGACACAGTATTTGTGCCTTGCTCGTCATGAGCCTCACCGCCTGCACCGTCGGCCCTGATTTCCAGAAGCCTCAAGCCCGGCAAGTTGCCGAATGGTCGAAACCGTCGAAAGCCGCCGCCAGTGAAGTGATAACCGCTCATATGGACGAACGCTGGTGGGAAGTTTTCCAGGACCCGAAACTCTCGGCCCTGACCCAACGCGCTCTGACCGACAACCTCGACCTGAAACTCGCCAGCAGCCGCTTGCAGCAAAGCCGCGCCGCGCGCCAGGTGATCACCGCCGAACGCTATCCCAACACCGCCGCCACCGGCAGCTACGGGCGCAAACGCAACAGCGGTGAAGGCCTGAGCGATCCGTCGGGGCACCACGGTGACTCGGCGTTCAACCTGTGGGACGCAGGTTTCTCGGCCTCCTGGGAACTGGATTTCTGGGGGCGTGTGCGACGCGAAACCGAAGCGGCTGATGCCACCCTCGAAGTCGCGGAGAACGACCAGCGCGGTGTGCTGCTGTCGGTGCTCGCCGAAACCGCCCAGGACTACATTCAACTGCGCGGCGTGCAAAGCACACGAGCCGTCATCGAGCAGAACCTCGACGTCGCCCGCCACAGCCTGAAACTGTCGCAACTGCGCCTGGCCGACGGTGTCGCCACCGACCTGGATGTCGCCGAAGCCGCCGCGCAAGTCGCGGCCATCGAATCGCGCTTGCCGGCACTGGAGCAGCGCCAGTCGCAACTGATCAACGCGCTGAGTCTGTTGATGGGCGAGCCGCCGCAAGCGCTTCACGCCGAGTTATCCACAGACGCGCCAGTGCCACAAACCCCGCGTCAGGTCGCCATCGGCCTGCCGTCGCAACTGGCCGAGCGCCGCCCGGACATCCGCCAGGCCGAAGCCCGCTTGCATGCCGCCACCGCAAACATTGGTGTGGCCAAGGGCGATTTTTATCCGCGCATCACCCTGTCAGGCAACCTCGGTTCGCAGGCCATGCAACTGAGCGACTTCGGCTCATGGGGCTCACGTGCTTTCGGCATCGGCCCGCAATTCAGCCTTCCGCTGTTCGACGGCGGTCGCCTGCGTGGTGTGCTGAACTTGCGCGAAGCGCAACAACAGGAAGCCGCCATCGCCTACCAACAAACCGTGCTGCGCGCCTGGCACGAAATCGACGATCAACTGACCGCCTACAACGCGAGCCAACTGCGCCGCGACAGCCTCGCCGAAGCCGTACGCCAAAACCAGATCGCCCTGCGCACCGCGCAACAGCAGTACGTGGAAGGCGTGGTGGATTTCGTCAACGTACTCACCGTGCAAGGTGAATTGCTGGCGACTCAGCAGCAATGGGTCGAAAGTTCGACCGGAGTGTCGCTGGCGATGGTCGGGTTGTACAAGGCGTTGGGTGGGGGATGGGAGTCGGTGTATCCGGTGGTAGAGGACGCTACCAATAATCCGGTTTGATCGCGGGTGCTTTGTGGGTGGGGACTCGGGGCGGGAACTGGTGCGAGTGCAACTCTTCTGAGGAGACGACTCGACGCATCCAGTGGGAATGTTCTATCAGCGAGCCGGGTGGAGAGCGTTTGAATCCGGTCCGGCATGGAAGAACCACGCCCACGGTCACTTGCGGGAAGTCCTCTCGGATAGCGCGTAACGCGGGAGTCATGTCGGTATCTCCGGATACCAGAACGAATTGCTGTATGCGTTCAGTAATGTGAATGTTGGCCTGCCTGGCGGCCGTGCGGTACATGCTGATTGCGATATGGACGTCGGTTTCTTTCTCTTCGAGTTTCCATATCGCGACTTTATCCTGGCGTGAGGCGGCGATTTTTTTGTCGATAAAACGTGGCGCTGCGGCCCTCTCAAGTTGGTGACGGCCATAATGAACAGTCACATTGCTGGCTCTCAGGGCGCGAACGTAGGTGTCTTGAGCCTCTTTTGAAATCCTGCCACGAGTAGCCAGCTCAGGTTTGACGGAAGAGGTGAAGTAATCGATTGAGGTGAGGACGCTTTGAGGATTCTCGATATTGGCAATATGCGTCAGTAACCGCGGCAGGTTTAGCCATTTGTATGGCGTGCCGGCCAGCAATCCGTAGAACACGTTGTAGCCGTCAACAAAGAACGCAGTGCGCACAAATTCAATCCTCAGAAACGAAAAAACCGGCCGAAGCCGGTTTTTTCACCCCAACGGCCAGAGAACTGAATCTCTGCGTACGGGGTTGAGTAGTGGGTTGATCCTAAATGGGGTCCGCGATATGCGTCAACCATTGTCTGACCGAACTCTACTTCGCTGGATGTTTCTCCACCGCCGGCAACTCAGTTTTGTGTATTTGCCTGGCAAATGGTCAAGGTGCTTCGGGCTTCAACTATTAACAATTGTTGCGACTTTAAGGTTCCGGTGACAGCGAGTGTGTAGGGATGTGAATGTCTATGACTACTTTCATTTTTGGCCGAGTGGAAGTTCCCCATTTCGTGTGGGATTTAATTCCATGTACTCATCGCATGGGTGATCAGCCCACTCCACGGGAAATAGTTATCAATTTGAAACCAGACATTTCCTACCAATAAACCCCACCCACTTGACGCTCACCCACGCTGTCATAGACTCCGCTCATCCGTCAGGGAGTTACGGTTATGCGACGAGTTCGTGTGTGGGTTATCGGATTGACCATTTTAACGTGTACTGCTCAGGCGCAAACGCCCGTGCCAGACGATCCGCTGCTGGACAGCAGCACCGTCGGCAGCAGCGGTTCGGCAGCCAGCACCGAGGCCCGTGGTGTGTTGCGGGCCCGGGATCAGGCGATGCTTGCCAGTGAGTTGTCCGGGCGGATTGTCGAGTTGCCGTTCAGTGAGGGCGAGTCGTTCAAGAAGGGCGATACGCTGGCGCGTTTCGATTGTTCGGCTTATCAGGCGCAGCTCAATGCGGCGCAGGCTGCGAGCCGTGGGGCCGGTGAGGAGTTGGCTCACAATAAACAACTGGCGGCGTTGAATTCGGTCGGGCGCTTCGAAGTGGCGCGGGCCGAGGCCAGGCTCAGCGAGACGCAGGCGCAATCTCAGGTGTATCAGGTTCAGGTCAAACGCTGCAGCGTGGTTGCGCCGTTTGATGGCCAGGTGGTGGAGCGCAAGGTTCAGCGTTTTGAAAGCGTTGCTGCCGGCGCGCCGTTGCTCGATGTGGTCGACAACCGCACCCTGGAAATCCATTTGCTGGTGCCGTCGCGCTGGATGGGCAAACTCAAGCCCGGCCAGACGTTCAGTTTTGTCCCCGATGAAACCGGCCGGCCACTGGATGCCACGGTCAAACGACTGGGGGCGCGAATTGACGAGGGCAGTCAGACCTTGCTGTTGGTCGCGACGTTGCCCAACGCCTCTGGCTTGTTGGCCGGCATGAGCGGCACGGCGCGTTTCGCGGAGCTCAAGTGAACGCTCCGGTCAGCGGCGGCGCGGAACAGGTCTTCGCCCGCTTTCTCGATCTTGAACGCCTGACCCGCGCCGCACGCACTCCGTCGCAACTGGCCTACAGCCTGGTCAATGACGCTCAGGGGTTGTTCGGTTTTCGTCATGCCGCGTTGTTGATTGCCGGCAAGGTGCACGCGGTGACGGGCGTGAGCACCGTCGACCCGAACGCGCCGTTCGTGGCGTTCGTCGAGCAGGCCGTGGCGCAGTTGTTCAAGCGTGATGTGCTGAAGCAGGCGCGGGTGATTGCGCCCGATCTGCTCAGCGAATCGATTCAGGCGGACTGGCAAAGTCTGTCCGCCGCCCAGGTGTTCTGGCTGCCGCTGATCGATCACCAAAACGAAGTGTTCGGCGGACTGTGGCTGGCCCGGGATTTGCCGTGGAACCCGGCCGAACAAGTGCTGCTGTCGCAACTCGGCGACACTTACAGTCACGCCTGGCTGGCGCTGCAACCGCACAAGCCCTGGCGACTGCGCTGGACCCGAAAACGTCAGGTCGCATTGATCGCGCTGCTGGTGCTCGGAATGTTGATCCCGGTGCGCCAATCGGTGCTGGCGCCGGCCGAAGTAGTGCCATTGGGCGGGCGCGTCGTGGCTGCGCCGCTGGACGGCGTGATCGCCGAATTCCTGGTCAAACCCAACCAGACGGTGAAAACCGGCGACCCGTTGCTGCGCTTCGAAGGCACCACCCTCAAGGCTCAGGCTGATGTGGCCGAACGCGCGTTAGGCGTTGCCGAAGCTGAATTGAAAGCCAATTCCCAGCGCTCGTTTGCCGATGCCGAGTCCAGTTCGAAGATTGATCTGCTGGCGGCGCGCGTCGAACAAAAACGCGCCGAACGGGACTACGCCCGTGAACTGCTCAAGCGCAGCGAAGTGCGGGCCGAGCGCGACGGCATCGCGGTGTTCGCCGACGCCGAGCGCTGGACCGGCAAACCGGTGCAGACCGGCGAACGGCTGATGGAAATCGCCGACCCGAGCCAGGCCGAACTGCGTATCGAGCTGGCGGTGAGCGATGCGATTTCCCTGGAGCCGGGTGCGCAAGTCGCACTGTTCCTCGACAGTGATCCGTTGCAACGGCATTCGGCCCGGCTCGAGCGCGCCGCATACGAAGCACAACCCACCGCCGGCGGGCAGTTGGCCTATCGGCTCGATGCCAGTTTCGATCAGGCGCCGCCGCGCATCGGCTTGCGAGGGACGGCGAAAATCTTCGGCGATCGCGCGCCCCTGGCGCTGTACCTGTTACGTAAACCACTGGCCGGTTTGCGCCAGAGCGTGGGCCTGTAGATGAGCCTGCCGAGCCTGCGTGCGGATTTGCAACTGACGCCCGCTTCACCTGCGCTGGACGGCTCGCCGCGCTGGACGTTGGCCGACCCGGTGCGCGGTCGCTATTTCAAGCTCGGGGTGGCGGCGATGCGCTTGCTGCGACATTGGTCCCTAGGCGATCCCGAAAAAATACTGCACGCCGCCAATCGCGAGCCGGGTTTGCCGTTGGCCGGCAGCGATCTGGAGCAACTGCTGAGCTTTCTGCGCAGCCACGATCTGATCAGCGCCCTCGACCCGCAGCAGCGTGAAAGTTACAACTTGAAAGCCGCCGCCCAGCATCAGTCGTGGTGGCAGGTCTTGTTGCATCAGTACCTGTTTTTCCGGATTCCTCTTTGGCGGCCGGATGCTTTTCTCAATCGCGCCTGGCCCTGGCTGTCACGATTCGGTCCGCAAACGCTGCGCTTCGGATTGCCGGCAACACTGATCCTGGGGGTATTTCTGGTGTCCCGGGATTGGCAGCGATTCATCGCGACTTTCCCCCATTTGTTCAGCCTGGGTGGCGCGCTGGCCTTCGGCGTGGCGTTGTTCTTTGCCAAGCTGTGCCACGAATTCGGCCACGCGTTCATGGCCAAGCGCGCGGGCTGTCGGGTGCAAAGCATGGGCGTGGCGTTCATGGTGCTGCTGCCGATGTTCTACACCGACGTCAGCGATGCCTGGCGGGTCAATGATCGACGTGCCCGATTGCTGATCGGGGCCGGTGGCGTGTTGGCCGAACTGCTGCTGGCGAGCATCGCGCTGCTCGCCTGGTCGCTGTTGCCCGACGGACCGGCGCGCACGGCGGCGTTCATGCTCGCCAGTGCCACCTGGATTACTACGCTGGTGATCAACCTCAATCCGTTCATGCGGTTCGACGGTTACTTTCTGCTCAGTGATTTCTGGGACGTGGAGAACCTGCAAGGGCGAGCCTTTGCCCTGTGCCGCTGGCATCTGCGTGAGACCTTGTTCGGCTACGGCGCCCCGGCTCCGGAACCCTGGTCGCCGACGATGCGGCGGCGTTTGCTGGTCTGGGGTTATGGAACGTGGTTGTGGCGCGCGGTGCTGTTTTTCGGGATTGCGCTGGCGGTGTACCACTTGTTCTTCAAGCTCTTGGGGATTTTCCTGATGCTGGTGGAGCTGGTGTGGTTCATCTTTCTGCCCATCGTGCGCGAGTGGCGCGAGTGGTGGAGCCAGCGAGAGCACGCCCATGTGTCGCGGGTGTTGTTGAGTGCGTTGGGGCTGGCCGCGTTTGTGTTGTTTCTGGCGCTACCCTGGCGCAGTGCCGTGGAACTGCCGTCGATGCTCGAGGCCGGGCGCGTCAGTACCTTGCATGCGCCGGTGGCGGCGCGGGTCAAGCAGGTAAACGTCAGTGACGGTCAGGTGGTGGCTCAGGGCGATGTGCTGATCGAATTGGTGTCGCCGGATCTGGATTCGCGCCAGGCCATCGTCCGTCGCGAAATCCAGATCCAGCAATTGCAGATGCGCCGCCAGGCAAGTCGCAGCGAAACCGCCGCCGATGCGGGCATTGTCGAGCAGCGCCTGGCGGAGGCCGTGGCCGAGTACCGTGGGTTGGCTGCGCAACGGGAGCGGCTGCTGATTCGGGCGCCGCAGGCGGGCAAGGTGCGAGATCTGTTGCCGCAGTTGTCCGCCGGCCGCTGGTTGTCGCCCAAAGATCCGTTGGCGCGGGTGGTGGAGGACGGCGCACGGCTGCGTGGTTATCTGGCCGAGGCTGAGTTGTGGCGTGTTGCACCGGGCGCCAGTGGGCGGTTTATCGCCGATGATCCGATGCACCCGGCGATCGCTGTGCAATTGACCGAAATCGACACCAACGGTGCGACCTATGTCGATCAGGAGGCATTGACCTCCGATCACCACGGGCCGATTGCCGTGCGCCGGGATGCCTCGCAACGGGCCGAGCCGGTACAGGGACAATACGGCGCGCGGCTGAACACCCTTGAGGCCACCCCGACGCCGCTTCAACCTTTGCGTGGCGTGGTGGTGTTGCAGGGGAGCGGCGAGTCTTTGCTGGGCGTTGCCTGGCGGCGGATGGCCGCGCTGGGTGTCAGGGAAAGCGGTTTCTAGGGAGAGCAGCGATGGCGAACACGGATGCTGTGGTGGCCGACGGTTTGGTGGTGCGGCCGTCGCGCGTTAACGATGGTCCTTTTCTGCACAGGCTTTATCAATCGGCACGACCGGATCTGCAATGGATCGACGGCGAGCGAGAGGTGGTTGAGCAGGTCGTCGCCCAGCAATTCCAGGTACAGGAACAAGGGCTGGGAGAGCACTTCCCCAACGCGATGCACTACGTGATCGAAAAACTCGACACGGCCATCGGTGCGCTGACCACTGATTTTGGTCCCAATGAAATCCGCGTGCTGTACCTGGCGTTCGTCCCCCAGGCTCGTGGCCAGGGTTATGGTCGGGCGGTGCTGCAAGGGGTGCAGAAAGCTGCGCAGCAGATTCGCTGCCCGGTGGCCACGGTGGTCTGGGCCAACAATGCCCACGCGCGCCAGCATTACCTGGCGCTGGGGTTTCAGGTTGAAGAGCGTAATCCGGCGGCGGAGCGGTTGGTGTGGTATCCCAATGGCTGAATACAACCATGACCCTGTGGGAGCGAGCCTGCTCGCGATAGCGGTGGATCATTCAGCAGTGATGTTGAGTGTGAAGGCCCCTTCGCCGGCAAGCCGGTCTCGCTCCTACATTTTGATCCCTGTGAATCAGTTGAATGCGATGTAGAAATATCCCACGCCCGGATCACGCCCCATGGCGGGCACCCGCGAGACAAAAATATCCTCCACGTAGCCAAGTTCCGGTAACTCCAGCGCACACAACCCATCTACGAACTCCGTGGGTTGCAGGCTGTTGAACTCGACACTGAACGGCATGCGCTCGCTATTCGGCATGCGCGACCGGGGTGTTTCTACAAGGCTGTCGATATGGATCGGCAGCTCACTGCCATCCGGCAACCGCAGCGTCCCCGTCTTTCCCAGAAGCGCCTGAAAGTGTTGGTGTTGAACCTGTTGCAGCATGGCGTCACTCCCAAAATGAAAGTGACCGGGGGGGTTGAATCCCCCGGCCGGATTTCAACCGCGCGAAGGGAACAGCCCTTCCAGGGCAATGCTGAAGTTCAGCACCAGGAACGGGTTCATCGTTGCCATGGGCAGGCCGTTGCCGGCGGACGAGATTTCCCCGGTGACCGTCGTGGCCACACCCTTGAGCGGCACGGCCGCCGCACCTTGCTGATCGGAGTAGATGCTCGCCGAGCCCGGTCCGCCGCCGGAAGCGCCGATGTACGAGTTGGTCGCGGTGGGGGTGGTGACCGGGTTGCTCGCCGGGCTGGCCAGTTGCAGGGTGGTGGTGGCCGTCAGCCCGGACAGGGCGTGGGTGTGATTGGGCAGGTTGGTGATGGTCGCGGTGACGTTCTCGGTCCCGGAGAACTCGCCGATGACGCGTGGAGTCAGGTTCAGCCCGTTACCCATGCACACCGGCATTCGGCCTTGCAGGTTGGGCAGCATGAAGTTGGAGACGCCATTGCCTCCGAAGTTGACGCCCAGCAGCGCGAACAGTGCGTTGTATTGCTGGACAGAGAGCGTCTGGCCATTACACAAGGCCCAGCCGCTGGGCGCGTAGTTAAAGGCGAAAGGCTGGATAGTGCCGATGAATACTTCCATAGTTCCTCATCCCTCAGGTTAGTTGTCTGGCGCGCCACAAGCGTGGCCCGGACGTCCGGAACCATCGTTGCGATCAGCCGACTCCATTCATTTCCCTGGCTGAGTCACGCCAAACCAGAGCGTAGTTGATGCGCCTCACGGCCGAATGTCGCTGGTCGCAAAACCGGCATCGACGACGAACCGGCGCCGTCCTAAAGTGATCAAGAGGCAGGGTGGTCGAGGGCTGTTTCAGGGGGGGTAATGGAGGCGCGCAGAGAAACACCGTTTGGCGGCACCCATGAGCCGCACGCAGCCCCCGGCATCTGGGCGATCGTTCAGCGCTGGTTGCGCTGGGCGCAGGAGCACTGGCTGTTGCCGATCCTGGCGTTGGCGGCGCTGGTGCGTTTCTACGACCTGACGGCAGCCGCCATTTGGGGCGATGAAGGGTCCAGCCTGCTGCTGAGTCAGTATTCACTGTCCGACATCTGGGTCCATGCGGCCCATGACGTGCACCCTCCGCTGTATTTCCTGCTGTTGCATGGCTGGGTCGGGTTGTTCGGCGACGGCATTTTTTCGATCCGCTGCCTCAGCGCCTTGCCCGGCATCGTCACGGTGTGGCTCGGCGTCTGGCTGATGGATTTGCTCGCCACTCGCCGTGCAGCGCTGCTGGCCGGTTTCCTGTTGGCACTGTTGCCCACGGCGGTGCGCTACAGCCAGGAAGTGCGCATGTATTCGCTGCTGGGGTTGTGGCTGATCGGCGCGACGATTGCCCTGGCCTACTGGATCAGACGCCCGCATCGCAGGCGGTATCTGGTGGCGTATGTGCTGTTGATGACTGCTGCGTTCTACACCCACTACTTCACGGCCCTGTGCGTGCTCTGCCACTGGCTGTATCTGGGGCTGATCCGCGTCCAGCCGGGGCATCGCTTGCGCCATATTCAACGCCCCGGCTGGTGGCTGGCGAATGTCGCGATCGTGTTGTTGTACCTGCCGTGGGCGCCGAGCCTGATCGATCTGCTCCAGCACCTGGATCAGCTCAAGGCCAACGGCGACGTGGGCTGGGAAACGCCTGTCACGTTCGGCTCGTTGCCTTCGATGTTCTGGTCGTTCCTGATCCAGGACGATGGCGAGAACCTGCCGACGCTGATGTTCATCGCGATGCCGCTGGCGTTACTGGCCATTGTGGGGGTGGCGCTGGCGCGGGACCGCAGTGTCTTTCGTGGCAGCGCTCTGCTGGTGATCTACACGGCGTTGCCGTTGCTGCTGGTGTTCGGGGTTTCGTTTATCACGCCGGTGTTCATCGAGCGCTACCTGACGGCGTATGCCCTGGGGCTGCCGATGATTGTCGCGTTGGCGGTTGATCGTCTGTATTCAGGCTTTCGGGTGCTGGCCGTGACGGTGCTGGTGCTGTTTGTCGGTGTTGAACTGGTGGGTTTGAAGAACAACGCCACGGTGGACACCAATGATCAAATCAACGTCATGGTCGACTACGTGAACCAGCACTTCGTGACCGGTGACCGGATCGTCACCAGCGACATGCTCTGGTACCTCAGTTACGTCTATTACAACCGCACCGAGGCCAAGCCGCTGCTGTTCACTCCGCCGCTGGCCAATGGCGCTTCGAGCCGGCCGAACGCCTATGGCTTCGGCACATTGGTGACTCAGGACACGTACCTCGACAGCCTCGACCGCTTGCCCAAGGGCAGTGGCCGGGTCTGGCTGATTGGCACCGTCGATGTTCCGGACGAATTCGCGCCGTTGCCCTCAGGCTGGCAGCGCTCGGGCGAAACACAGGCGGGAGGCGCCACTGCGCGATTGTTCGTACTGCATTGAGCCGGTGGAATGCTTAAACGATTCACCTCACAAGCAGTAATAAAAAACGCGTTTTAGTCAGCGCCGTAACTTCGATTTGATATCAAAACACCACTACTTCTAAGGCCATTCATGGTCTACGCTCCGTCATACATAAAGGACTTATGACTAGGGTGAAGGGATTGCAGCAGTTCCATTTTATTTCCGGCTTGCCGCGCTCGGGCTCGACCCTGCTTTCTGCAATCCTTTTGCAGAACCCGCGTTTCCATGCCGGCATGACCAGCCCTGTCGGCTCACTCTTTTCCGGTGTCCTCGAACAATGCAGCGCCGGCAGCGAGTTCGGCGCGGTGATCGATACCGACCTGCGCCGCCGTTTGCTTCGCGGCCTGTTTGACTCCTTCTACGCCGACAAGGCCGACAAACCGGTGGTGTTCGACACCAACCGCTTGTGGAGTTCGCGCCTGCCGGCCATCAGCGATCTGTTCCCGCAAGCCAAGATCATTGCCTGTGTGCGCAACGTTGCCTGGGTCATGGACAGCATCGAGCGTCTTTATCGCGCCAACCCTTTTGAAAACACCAAGCTGTTTGGCGATGCGGTCGAACGCAACACGGTCTACAGCCGCTGCGAAACCCTCGCCCAACGCAATCGCCTGGTCGGTTTTGCCTGGGCGGCGCTCAAGGAAGCCTATTACGGTGAACACGCCGACTCGCTGCTGATCGTCGATTACGACCTGCTGACCCAGGCGCCTGACCGGGTGATGCGGCTGGTCTACGACTTCATTGGCGAACCCTGGTTCGAGCACGATTTCGACCACCTGGCCTACGATGCGCCGGAGTTCGATCAATCCCTCGGTGTGTCCGGCCTGCACAAGGTCAAACCCAAAGTCGAGTTGCAATCTCGGCGCACGATTTTGCCGCCGGATTTGTTCAAGCAGTACGCAGAATTGTCCTTCTGGCTCGATGGCTCTGCCAGCGCCGCCAATGTCATTCGTATGAAAGCCGATGCCGCGATCAGTTGATCGCGGCGTTTTCGTTTACGCAGAAAAAACGTTCGAGTCCGGGTGAGTAACATGTGGTGGAGCAACGGCAAGTCACGGATTACCAAAGGCGCACGAGCGCTGGCCTCTCCAATGATCATGTCCCTGGAACCGCGAATGCTGTTCGACGGCGCGGTCGCGGCCACGGTGGCCGATAGCGCCCAGGCTGACAGCCACACCACGGCCGACGCGGCCAAGCCGCCCGTTGCGGAAAAACCGGTCGCCAGCCAGGACACCCACGGCCAGGCCGATGCCACGCCTGCCGTGGCGCCCGTTGCCGTGCCGGGACAGAGCGTGGTGTTCGTCGATTCCCGGGTCAAGGATGCCGACAGCCTGCTCAAAGGTGTGGCGCCCGGTACTCAGGTGGTTCAACTCGATGCCACCAAGGACGGCTTGCAGCAGATTGCCGATTACCTGGACACCCATCAGGGCATCAGCTCGGTACAGATCATCGCCCACGGCAATGCGGGCGATCTGTGGCTGGGGAACAGTTACCTGTCAGCCGACAACGTCGCGGCCCGCAGCGCGGTGCTGGCGGAAATCGGCAAAGACATGAACGTCGGCGGCGACATCCTGATCTACGGCTGCTACACCGCCGAGGGTGAACGGGGTTTGAACTTCGTCGATTCCCTGGCGCAATTGACCGGCCGTGATGTAGCGGCGTCCAGCAACCGTACCGGCGTGGGTGGCGACTGGGATCTGGAGATCGCCACCGGCAATATCGAAAGCGCCAACGTGCTGTCGAAAATGGCCATGAGCGACTATCAGTGGGGCCTGGCGAGCTGGACGGCCACCAACAACGCCAACACCGGCGTGGGCTCGTTGCGTGCCGCCATCGCTTCGGCGCAGAACGGCGATACCGTCACTTTCAGCACCGGCATGACGGTGCAGTTGACCTCCGAACTGCTGATCAACAAGAACATCATCGTTGATGGCGACTTGAACAACGACGGTGTGGCGGATGTGACTCTCGACGGTCAGTACAGGACCCGGGTGATTGAAATTGCGGCGGGCAAAACCGTGACGCTCGATGGTCTGGTGATCACCCGTGGGCTGGTGTCGGGCACGGGCGGCAACGGTGGCTACGGCGCCACGGGCGCGATGGCCGGGGGGATTTTCAACGCAGGGGTCCTGACGCTGAACAACGTGACCGTGACCTCAAACGC